>JBGPJS010000249.1:0-6097 GCA_041485505.1 Gemmatimonadota bacterium
CTGAACGACGATGCTGCCGTTCATCGATTGCTGACCATGAATGGCGCAGTGGTACTGATAGGTGCCCACCACCGTGAAGGTATGGGAGAAGGCCGCCGCGGGGGCCAGATTGCCGGAGTCGAACTGACCGCCGATATCCGAGGTCACCGTATGGGTGACTCCGGTGGTGCCGTACGCGCCGCTGGTATAGTCGGCATTAACCCAGATCACCTTGCCACCGCTAGCCAAAGTGACGTTGAAGGGATCTGGACTGAAGGCTTGGGGTCCCTTGCCGGCGGCGCTCAGGACGATGGTGACATCCCCCGGTGGCAAGACCAGGGCGGCCATGGAATCGTACTTACACGCCGCGCCGCCCAGCAGGGCCGTGAGACTCAGGCGCAGCAGGTGGTTTCGGTGGTGCGGAAGCATCGGGGAGGCTCCTCTCAGGGGGTGGCGGCGACACCGGCGGTGGGACGAATGGGAGAGGGGACGACAACCTCCGCCGCTGCCGCACAGGAGCGTCCCGTCTCCGCTTCAAGCGTATGGTCGGAGGGCGCAGACTCAGGTATCGTAAGTCGTTTCGGCGGCTGTAGCTCCCCTGGATGGAGCGGCAGCCCGGTGACGGAATCCAAGATTCTTATCTGGTGCCCTGCAGAACCGGTCATTTCGTGGTAGCTTGGCTTAGCGCTTGGACCTGAAGCGCGAGCGCTATCTGGCGGCTACCCGACCCAATGCCTCCTAAGCCATCACCCCTGGCAATCCCACTCGCCAACCACCGAGCCGCGGTCCGGGAGTACGCGGCGCTGGCTCGTCGGCTTCCGGCCGACCTTTGGCTCCACCCCCCAGCCCCGGCCAAGTGGTCCCCGGCCCAGATCACGGAGCACGTCGCCCTCGGCATCGAGATCTTTACCGATGATCTCGCCGGCCGGCCCGGTCTCACACCCAGGCTGTCTCCTTGGAAGCAGTTCCTTCCCCGTATCTTCCTGATGCCGCGGGTACTCCGTTCCGGACAGTTGCCGGCCGGGGCCAACGCGCCTCGGCTGCTGCGCCCGTCTACGACTCCCTTGACTCAGGACGACGCGCTCCGCAGACTCGAGGTCGCCGTGGCCACCTTGGAAGCCACCGCCGCCGCGATCCCAAACACCGGAGCGACTCGGCTGACTCATCCCGCTTTTGGCCGAGTCCCTGTGCTCGCGGCATTACGGCTGCTCGAACTCCATGTCCGCCATCACTTCGCCCAGCTGCCGCGGAGAGCCGATGTCTGACTAGCGGCTGCAGGTGACATTCCTTCGCGGTGCATCAAGGACCAGGCGCGAGTTGGCCGGCCCGTAAGGGCGGAGGGACCTCATTGAAGACGGAAGCGCAACCTGAGAATGCCAATGAAGCTGCCGTCGGAACTCACCCGGATGAAGGTGGTCCTGCGACCCTTCACAACCGCTCGCTATTTCAAAGCCAATCGTACCCCCAAACTCCAGATCGGTTGCGGTGGCAATGTGGTCCCCGGCTGGCTCAATGGAGACAAGTTCGACTCAAGGGCGGACATTTATCTCAATGCCTACCACCGGTTGCCATTCCCCGATGAGTGTTTCGAGTACCTGTATTGCGAGCACTTGCTGGAGCATATCGCCATCGACAAGGTGCGACAGTTCCTGTCCGAGATGTTAAGGGTGACGAGGCGCCATGGCCTGTGCCGATTGACCGTGCCCGACCTTGAGCTTTTCGCGACAAAATACCTGCAGAGAGATGATGCCTTCTTCCGGCCCTATCTAGAGAAGTACCAGGAGAAGACCCGTCGCGGAGAAGGGAAATGCTGGATTGTGCGCACCAATGGGGCGGCATTCATAACCCTGGCGAACCTGCGGTTTTTTCATCACCGCTGGATGTATGATTTCGACACCATAAGGGCCTGCGGCGAAGCGGTCGGCTTTTCCCGAGCCATCAAACAGCGGTTTCGCCATGGGCTATCGGAGGAAGTGGCGGCCTTGGATCGCGCCCACCGAGAGTCCGAAACCCTCTATGTTGATCTGGTCAAGTGACACTCGATTGCGCTGCCGGACCGGGCAAAGGATTGCGAATGGAGAGCGTCTCACTATCTGCGGGGTCTCAAGCCTTGGTGCGATTGGAGGGTAGGCGCAGGGGGAGACTGCGCCGCACTGTGCGCGCCTTTCACACCTGGGAGTACCCATGCCTGCGCTCCGCCGGGTCCTTTCGTTGTTGGACGGTCGAGCTATAGCGATGCATATCGTTTACTGGGCTCACAGCTATCGCGAGGAAGACGCCGCCATTAACCGGCACTTCGGTATTTTGATCGAGGAGGGGGGGCGGATGATTGTCAATTTCGATCCGCCCTCAGCGAGTGTCAACGAGTCGAAGCTCCAGCAAAACCTCCGCGGCTGCGACGGGATGGTGGCGGTACTGACGTGGCGGGCTACGGGTCCGTCGCCATTTATTCTCTTCGAGATCGGCCTCGCTCTTCGGGCCCGCAAACCAGTGGTCGTGTTCGTAGACGACCGAATTTCCGGCGATCTGTTGCCACCTCGCGTAATGCAGCAACGCTTTTCGCCCCGTACGTACTTCCGACAGGTTCGGGAACATATCCAAGGCCTACGAGTGCTCAAAGCATACATGGGTGATCCTCCTCCGACGCGCTACCAACCCAGCGCAGACCAGCGAGGCTGTGGCCTTCTCGGGCTTGCCGGTCTCGACGTGCCCTCTCGCACTGTTCTCATGCGATTCGTCGAAGCTCGCGGCTACCGGGCTGTGAATCTCGAGAAGGTCGCCTCGGACAACCCGCTCGTCTTCGATCAATTCGAACACTTGGCCGTTCTCAACCTCGCGCTTCGGTGTGTCGACTTGGGTACGCCGAGAGCTTTGTACTGGGCGGGCGCCGTAAGCGCTTCGGCCTTGCCGTCAATTACATTCACGGCAGACTCCGGCTATCAGTTCAGTCCCCGGTTTCCGCGTGAGTTTCAACCGCGTCTCGTGAATGCGACTGGCGCAGCGCCACTGGAGCAGGTGCTCACAGGAGAATTCGACCTTTTTGAACAGAACTTCCTCAACGCGCAAAGCACAGACACGATAGAGCGATATGTTAAGACGCAAATAGAGGCAGGTGCACTTGCGGGTAAGTATGAGGCGGGTACCCGGCAGCAGTTCATAGGAGCGATCATGGGCGATCAATACAACGTCTACGGGCAGACGGGCGCGGTCGGGCCGAGTGCTCACGCGCACGACATTACGTTCACCCAGTTGTGGAACCAACTTGAGAACAAGGTGGATCTCGCGAAACTCGCCGATGAACTAGGCCGGTTGCGTGAAGCGATGGACCGCCAGGCGGGTGAGCCGGGCGAGAAGCTTGCAGCCGGAGCCGTGGCTGCGGCCGAACAGAGTGCTCGCCAGAAGGACGGTCCAAAGGTCGTTGAATACCTCAAGACTGCGGGCAAATGGGCACTAAGCATCGCCGAGAAGATTGGTGTGGACGTCGCGAAGGAGGTCCTCAAGGGTGCGCTAGGACTCTAGTGCTTCGCCGGCCTACCTGAGGCTTCGGCGTTCATTCGCGCACCCTTCCCGGCCGATGCTGGTCATCATGCGCCTGCAGACGACGGATCCTAACCGCGCCAAGCCGGGATCTGAACTGACGGGCTTAAGAGCAAGGACGCCCCCTGGCCCAGGTGCCGCCGCGGGGTGAGGTCGTGGAGTACCAAGTGGGGATTACAGGGAGGCTGGGAGGTCGCTGCGGTGCTGCCGGTCCGAATCCGGGAACCTGAGTGCGGCCAGGAGGCACCCGGCGCCAAGGCCAATTAACTTCGACGCGAGCGGTTTCTGGCGCCCGTAGCTCAGTTGGATAGAGCATCAGCCTTCTAAGCTGAGGGTCGTAGGTTCGAATCCTACCGGGCGCGTGGTGGCAGGGTGTAGGGTGCAGGCGGCGCACTCGGTGCAGGGTCTGGGGTGTAGGGTAAGGCCGGATGCAGGTTGACCGTGGCCCGTCGGCCTCGGTGGTGGCTCAACCGGATGCCTTTTCCCGCTCGACCCAACACCCTACACCCTACTGCCCACACCCTACGAATTCGCTCGCTCGAACTCCCCCATGAACCCCACCAGCGCTTCCACCGACGCCTTGGGGCAGGCGTTGTAGATGCTGGCCCGCATGCCTCCCGCGGAACGATGGCCCTTGAGCCCCTCCAGCCCCCGCTTGGTCGCTTCACCGATGAACTTGGCTTCCAGTGCTTCGCTGGGGCCCCGGAAGCAGACGTTCATGAGCGATCGGCTGTCCTTGTCCACGGTGGTCTGGAAGAAGCGGCTCTGGTCCAGGAAGTCATAGAGCACCTTGGCCTTGGCTTCGTTGCGCGCGGCCATTCCCTTGAGGCCGCCGCTTTCCTTTATCCACCTGAACACCTGGCCCATCACGTAGATCCCGAAGCTGGGCGGGGTGTTGTACAGCGAGCCCTCGGCGGCATGGGTACGGTACTGCAACATGGTCGGCAGGTTCTTGGGTCCCAGCTCGATCAGATCTTCCCGGATGATCACCAGCACTACGCCCGATGGCCCCAGGTTCTTCTGGGCCCCGGCGTAGATCAGTCCGTATTTCGCGATGTCGATGGGCCGACTGAAAATGTCACTCGAGGTGTCGGCGAGGAGGGGCAGCCCCGCCGGGACCGGCGGCTCCGACTTCCACTGGGTGCCGTAGATGGTGTTGTTGGTGGTGTAGTGAACGTAGATGGGATTGGCCGAGTACTTGATCTCATCGGGGCGGGGAATCCGATTGAAGCTACTCCCCTTGCCGCTGGCCGCCTCATGCACCGTCCCGAAGAGCTTGGCCTCCTTCACCGCCTTTTCCGACCAGACCCCCGTCACCAGATAATCCGCGGTCCGGTCCTTGGGGAGCAGGTTCATCGGAATCATCGCGAACTGCAGCGACGCGCCCCCCTGAAGGAACAGCACCTTATAGTTAGCCGGGATACCGGCCAGCTCTCGGCACGTGGCCTCGGCCTCCCCGATCACCCTTTCGAACGCCTTGCCCCGGTGACTGTGCTCCATGACCCCGATGCCGGTTCCGGCGAGGTTCCAAAGATCCTTCTGGGCCTGTTGCAGCACCGGTTCGGGAAGAACCGCGGGGCCGGCGCCGAAGTTGTGGATCCGATGCTCGGGCATGGTGGCCTCAAGAGAAGTAGGCAGTGAGCAGTAGGCAGTGAGCGGGGTACCGCGAAAATGGAACGGGCAACGGGCATCAGGGAATCAGCCCAGGCCTATACCCTATGGCCTACCGCTCACTGCTCACCGGTTAGGATAGCAAGCCGCGAGCAGAAGGGGTGGGGCAGGGCCTGCTTACGGCTTACTGCTTACTGCTCACTTGATGATGATCAATCTCGGTCAATTCCAAGCTCATGATATGCTGATTCCCGCTCCGGATCGCCTCGACGGTCGCGGCATCAGGCGCGCCGTCGAGGTGGATGCGGGCAACGCTCGCCGACGCGCCGTGGTACATGATGTTTTCCACCTCTTCCACGTTGATGGCCCGCTCGGCCAGGACCTTGAACACATGGGCCAGAACGCCCGGCCGGTTCTGGTGGCGGATCGACAGCACGTGGGTCGCCGCACTCTTGGCCAGCCGGTTCACGCAGTTGGGCACTTCGCCGGTTTCCAGAAAGGTCTGGACGATCCGGATCACTTCATGCGCAATGGCCACCTGGGCCTGCTCGGTCGAGGCGCCGACGTGGTGGGTGCCGTAGACGCCGGTCTCCTTGAGCAGCGCGCTTTCCAGTTCTCCCGTGGAACCGGCCGGCTCCCCCTGGAAGACATCGAGGCCGCAACGGATTCCCTTCTCCTGCACTGCCTGCAGCAGGGCCACCTCGTCGACCACCGAGCCTCGCGAAGTGTTGATCAGGTAGGCGCCCGGTCTCATGGCCGCCAGGAACTCCGCGTTGACGAGATGCTTGGTCTCGGCATTGGCCGCGACGTTGATCGAAACTGCGTCACTCAAGCGAGCCACGTCGAGTGGCGTCTGGCAATATCCGATCCCCAGCCGAGCCGACTCCGGATGAGTCAGGTTCCTCGACCAGGCCACGACGTGCATGCCGAAGGTCAGTGCCCGCTTGGCCACTTCCCGGCCGATCTGCCC
>JBGPJS010000250.1:0-6089 GCA_041485505.1 Gemmatimonadota bacterium
CCACGGCGGAGCTGCTGGTGCTCCAGGTGACGGTCCGCCCGGTCAGCACATTGCCCCCGGCGTCCTTGACCGTCGCCGCGAGCAGCACCGATCCGGCCACGAAGACGGTCTCGGGCTGGGCCACCACGATGACCGCATCCACCGCTACGGAGGAGGCGGTTCCATCGCCGCCACACCCGATCACGATCGATGCGAACGTCACGAAGAGCAGAGGATTGAAGAGTCGTCTCACGGGCCCAGTGCTTCCCGGGGGATGTGGACTGAGGAATTCGTCCTCATACCTCAAGTCATCCAATGGGCCCTGTGGGATTCGAACCCACGACCTACGGATTATGAGTCCGCTGCTCTAACCACCTGAGCTAAGGGCCCGGCGGGAGAAACGTAATGGCGGAGTGGCGGAAAGGTGGAATGGCCGAGTGGCCGAGTGGCCGAGTGGCCGAGTGGCCGAGTGGCCGAGTGGCCGAGTGGCCGAGTGGCCGAGTGGCCGAGTGGTCGAGTGGTCGAGCGGTCAAGTGGTCGAATATCCCCCGATTCCGCCATTCGGCCAATCGGCCAATCGGCCAATCGGCCATTCAGGATTCGTCCGTCGCCGAGTAGGCCAGCACCCTCTCATAGAGCGCGATGTGCCGTTCCGCCATCATGGCGCGGGTAAAGTGCTGCATCACCCGCTTCCGGCCGGCCTCGCCCATGCGCATCCGGAGGCCGGGATCCGCTACCAGGGTCACCAGCGCCTGGGCCAATGCCCCCACGTCATGCAGCGGCACCTCGAGCCCGGTTTCACCGGGGACGTTCACCTCCCGGACTCCGGTCGGCACCGCCGTGGTGATGACGGGTCGTCCCGCCGCCATCGCTTCGATCACGACCAGCCCGAACATCTCCTCCACCGTGACCGAGGGCAGCACCAGGAAGTCCGCTTCGGCCATCCGGCGCGGCAGGTCTTCGTCGGGGTATTCCCCATACCACTTCACCCGGTCGGCCAGGGCCAGCGCCTGGGCCAGAGTCTTGAGTCGCGGCCCCTCCGGTCCCGAGCCCACGATATCCAGCCGAAGCTCCGGCACCCGCTCCAGGGCGCGGAGCAGGAGGTCGAGTCCCTTGTAGCGCACCAGCCGGCCGATGAAGAGCGCCCGGGGTATCGCGTCGGGCGGGCGGGGCGGGACTTCGCTCCAACGGCCCTGGTTGATACCGAAGGGAATGATTTCGGTCTTGCTCTCGAAGCCCCCGAGTTCCTTGGACAGTGCCAGGCTGGCCCGGCTGGCCACCACGATTGACGCCGCCCGACGCAGGATGGCCCGCGCGAACAGCGACTTGCCCGCCCCCACCGTATCCGCGTGCTGAGTAACCACCAGCGGGGTCCGCCGGCTCCGGAGCAGGCAGGCCAGGTCCGCCAGCGGATGGGGATGGTGCAGATGAATGATGTCCGCCCGCCGGCGCGCCGCGGCGAGGTAGCCGGGCGCGATTTCTTCGGAACCGAAATGGCCGAAGGAGAAGACCCGAGTGACCGTCGAGGTCTGCCGGCCCCGGGAGGGTCCCGGGAGATGACTCTCCACCGCCACCACCGAGACCTCGTGGCCCAGGGCGGCGGCCCCCTCCGCCAACTCCTGTACCACCCGTTCCATCCCACCCGAACGGGGCCAGTAGTATTTCGCGAGGTGGAGGATTCTCATGGGTGTAGGGTGTAGGGTGTAGGGTGTAGGGTGTAGGGTGTAGCGTGTAGGACGAACTTGGGCGAGTCGAGAGAGGGCGTCAACCGGCAATCGGGAACCCCGAGCCCAATCTCCTACACCCTACACCCTACCCCCAACACCCCACCACCTTATCTTCCCGCCCGATGCCTACCGGCGGTCGCCTCGGCGCGGAATGGCCGAGTGGCCGAATGGCCGAGTGACCGAATCCCAAAATGGCCGAGTGGCCGAATGACCGAGTGGCCGAATGAATCGGGGGAGGGACCGCGTGGTTTTCCACTCGGCCAGTCGGCCATTCGGCCATTCGGCCATTCGGCCATTCCCTGAGGCTCCCCTTGCGCGCCGTCATTGTCTCCCACACCTACATCGAACCCGGCAACCGGGGCAAGCTCCGGGCGCTGGCCGGGCTCGGCTGCGCGATCAGCGTCGCGGTGCCCGAGCGCTGGCAACCGGCCCGGGGCGGCACTCCCCTGGCCGCCTCGTGGGGAGATGACGCCGGTGTGCGCGTGGTCCCCATCGCGATCAGGGGGGAGGCTGCCCCGGGGCGGGACGCCGCCTGGAACCGTCGGGCCCTCCGGCGGCTGCTGACCGACTTCCGGCCCGACGTGGTTCAGATTGAGGAAGAGCCTTGGACCCCGGTCGCGGCCACCGTGAGCGCCCTCAGCGCCCGGCTCAAGCTACCGGCCGTGCTGTTCACCTGGGAAAGCGTTTCGCGGCCCCGCCCGCTCTTTGCCAGCCTGCGCCGGCGGCGGACCCTTCAGCGGGTTAGCGCCCTGATCGGCGGAAACAAGATCGCGGCCAGCGTGGTGGCTCGGCAGCGGCCGGAGCTCCCGCTCAGTGTGATTCCCCAGCTAGGTATGACACCACCACTCGATCCCCCCCGGATCGAGCACGAAGGATTGGCCATCGGCTTCGTCGGCCGGCTGGTGCCCGAGCGAGGGCTCGATGTGCTATTCCGCGCCTGTGTCAAGCTCCTGGGACGGTGGTCGCTCGCAGTGGTGGGCAGCGGACCGGCGCAGGAAGAGCTGGAGGCGCTGGCCGAGCGACTGGGCATCGCCGCGCGGGTCACCTGGATGGGGGCGCTGCCGACGGTCGAGGTGAGCCGGCTCTGGCCCAATCTGGACTGCCTGGTGGTTCCCTCCCGGACCACGGCCGGGTGGGTGGAAACCTTCAGCCCGCCGCTCATCGCCGCTATGGGTCACGGCGTCACCGTGATCGGCAGCGACTCCGGCGCCCTGCCGGAACTCATCGATACCGCCGGGCTGGTGGTGCCCGAGGACGATGTCCCTTCGCTCACCGCCGCACTCCAGCATCTGAGCGACTCGCCGCGGGAGCGGCTCCGCCTGGGCCGCGAGGGCCGCCAACGGGTCATGATCCAGTACGTCGACGACGCGGTGGCGCGGCGGACCCTGGAGTTCTGGGAGACGGTGGTGGGGATGAAGCGGAAATGAATGAATGGCCGATTGGCTGAATGGCCGAATGTCAGGGCTGCGGATTCCCAGCAACCAGTATTGGCAAGAATAGTTCAATCGGCCATTCGGCCAATCGGCCAATCGGCCACTCGCTTGACCACCCCTGACTCCCGGTCCATCTTCCGCCCATGCCATCGACGCCACGCGTCCGCTCTCTTGCCCGCAGCCTCGCCATTCTCATCGTCTCCGCCGCCTTCGCCACCTCCCTGGCGGCGCAGCAGCCCACGCCGGAGCAGGCCCGGGAGCTGTTGCGCAACCGGCCCGATCTGGTCCAGCAGCTGCGCGAAAAGATCGGCGCCTCGGGACTGACCCCCGATCAGGTGCGGGCCCGACTCCGCGCCGCCGGCTACCCCGAGAACCTTCTGGATCCTTATCTCGCCGGCGCGGACACCACCCAGCGGGTTCGAGTGGGGAATAACATTCTCGAGGCGACCCGGAACCTGGGCATCGTGGGGGGCGAGGAATACGACTCCCTGCTGACCCAGACCGATTCCGCCCGATTCGTGCTGGACTCGGCCAAAGCCGACTCGCTCTCCAAAGCCGAGAAGGGACTTCCCTACTTCGGATTCGATGTCTTCCGCAAGGCGACGACCCGGTTTCAACCCGCGGCCAGCGGGCCGGTCGACGCCAACTATCGGCTCGGCCCCGGTGACGTGCTGGTCCTGATCCTGACCGGCGATGTCGAGCTGGCGCACGAGTTGGAGATCACCCGCGAAGGGTTCATCGCCATACCACAGGTGGGACAGCTCAACATCGCCAACCTGACCCTGGGCCAGTTGGAGGACCTGCTGTACGCCCGGTTGGGTCGGGTCTACTCCGGAGTGCGACGCGGCAGCGGGGCCACCACCAAGTTCTCGGTGACGGTCGCGCGGCTTCGGACCAACCAGGTGTTCGTGGTCGGCGATGTGGTCCGCCCCGGCTCCTACCAGGTCTCCAGCGCCGGGACCGCGCTCAGCGCCCTCTACGCGGCCGGCGGCCCCTCCAACAACGGAAGTCTCCGGCGGATCGAGATCCGGCGCGGCGGGAAGCTGATAGACTCCCTCGACGTATACGACTATCTCCTCCACGGCGACAACTCGCACGACGTGCGGCTGGAGACCGGGGACGTGGTCTTCGTGCCGGTGCGCGCCAGCGAAGTGAAAGTGGCCGGCAAGGTGGTCCGGCCGGCCATCTATGAACTGAAGGTGAGCGAGACCCTGCGCGACCTGCTCCGCTCGGCTGGCGGCTTCGACGCCACCGCTCTCCGGCGCCGGGTGCAGATCGATCGGATCCTGCCGCCGGCCTCCCGCGGCGCCGTGGGGCGCGATCGAGTGCTGATCGACATCAACTCCGATCAGTTCAACGACGGATTCGGCCCCCCGGTGCCGATGGAGCCAGGAGACTCGGTGACCGTCTTTGCGGTGGGCGACCGGCGGCGGGACGTGGTCAAGGTGGACGGAAGCGTCTGGGTGCCCGGCCTGCTGGGCTTCACGCCCGGAATGAAATTGAGCGACGCCATCCGATTGGCCGGGGGGCCCAAACCCGAGGTGTACCTCGGCTCCGTGCTGGTCTCCCGGCTCCAGAGCGACTCGAGCAGGGTCCAGCTCCGCTCGGCGCTCCGCGATTCGCTGGGTGCGGTGACCGATGATATCGCGTTGCAGGAAGACGACGACATCACCGTGTTTTCGCGGATCAACTTCCGGCCCGAGCGCTACATCGCGATAACCGGCGCGGTGCGGAAGCCCAGACGCCTCCCCTTCCGCGAGGGAATGACCCTGCGTGACGCGGTGTTGCAGGCCAACGGCCTCACGGAGGACGCCTTTCTCGGCGAGGCCGAGATCGCTCGTCTCCCCAGCGAAGAGGGGCGGGGCACCGGCTTGGTGGCGACGTCGATCCGGGTGACGCTCGATTCGACCTATCTCTTCGAGCGCGGGCCCGACGGCCGGTACCTCGGTCCGCCCGGCCTCCCCGCCCCGGCGTCGGGTGCTCCCGAGGTGCCGCTGCAACCCTACGACAACGTGTTGATCCTCCGGCAGCCGGACTGGGAGCTCCAGCGAACGGTCGCGATCGTGGGCCAGGTGCGTTTCCCGGGCCGGTACGGGCTCAAGACCCGTACCGATCGTCTCACCGATCTGATCGAGCGCGCCGGCGGCCTCACCAAGGAGGCGTATCCCGCCGGAATCCAGTTCATCCGCTCGGCCAACCGCGGCGGCCGGATCGGTCTCGACCTCCCCAGAATTCTGAAGGACTCGACCTTCCGGGACAACCTGATTCTCGCCGGCGGCGATTCGGTGGTCATTCCGGAGTACAACCCGGTGGTCTATGTCGCTGGTGCGGTCAATTCACCGGTCGCCATCAACTACGTTCCGGGCCAGGATCTCGAATACTACGTCAGTGCCGCGGGTGGCTATTCGCGAAAGGCGGACCGGCATCGCTCCTATGTGACCCAGCCCACCGGGAAGGTGGAAAGCCTCCGCCGGCGGTTCCTGCTGGCGGACCACCAACCCAGGCCGGTCGCGGGCGCCGTGGTCTTTGTGCCGGAGAAGGACCCCACCGACAAGAAGGATTTCGCCTCGATCTTCGGGGCGGTGGCCCAGGTGCTGACCAGCGTAGTGACGATCGTGGTGGTGCTGGTGAGGAAGTAGCCGCCGTTAGCTGTTAGCCGTTAGCCATTAGGGAAACTTTGCACAAGGCGCGGATCACCCTTCTGTCATTGCGAGGAGGCCCGCGCTCCGCGCCCCAGCCTTCTGTCATTGCGAGGGCCCCGGCGCTTCGCGCCCCAGCCCTTCTGTCATTGCGAGGGCCCCGGCGCTTCGCGCCGGGCCCGAAGCTTAGGATGAGAAGGCGCTGCCTCCGGCGACGAGGTATGCTGGAAGGCATCCTCAGGAACTGTGAACGGGCTCGAAGCCCACGACACGGAGACAGCGCCTATGGGGAAATCTATTCGTTCCGCTCC
>JBGPJS010000251.1:0-6087 GCA_041485505.1 Gemmatimonadota bacterium
CTGCACACCCCCGTCGGGGCCTGCATCGTGGTCGGCCTCCTGGCCGCTATTCCCCTGCTGCAGTACGCCGGCGCCGCCTACATCGCCATCGCGGCGACCGGCATGATCTACCTAAGCTACTTCCTCGGGAACCTGGCGACGCTGCGGGCCCGGCTGGGCGGCTGGCCCCGGGTCAAGACGCCCTTCAGCCTCGGCAAGTGGGGGGTGGTGGTCAACGCGATCGGGCTGCTATGGGGCGGCAGCATGCTGGTCAACTTTGCCTGGCCCCGAGCCTGCTGCAATCCGAAGCCGACCGAAACCGTGGTGGACCAGGCCCAACTCCTCAACTTCCACCTCGGATTCCTCGACAATATCCCGGTGCTCTGGACCGTCTTCGGGGTGATACTGCTGATTGGCGTCACCTACTACTTCACCGTTCAGCACAAGAAGCCGTTCGTACCGGTGGTCCCGCCGGAAGAGACCGGACCAGTCGCCCGGCCGGCATCGGCCTGATGCCGGACAACACGGCGTAGGGCCTTGTATTGAACAAGACCCTACGCCGTCGGGGTGCACGCCCGTGCGCCCTACCGGGTCTTAACGCGCGGCGGCGGCGGTGCCGTGGTGGGTCTCGCCCACCGCCTCCTCGATCCGCCGCAGCTCCGCTTCATCCGCCTTGGTGGGACCGGTGAAGCGCCGCTTCTCCCCCGCCTGCCAGTAGAGCACCAGGCCCGCGCTCAGCAGCAACATCGTCCACAGCACCAACTCGTTGGGTGGAAGGCTGAAAATGATCGTCAGGAAGATGACCCAAGCGATCGCGATAACGTTGATCAGCGGGCCCCACTTGCCGAGGTTCCAGGGTGCGGTCTCGGGAGTGGTAAACTCGCCCTGACCCCGCCGCTTGTTCCGCCAGTTGAGGTAGATCGGAATCATGTACGCCAGGTACAGCGTGATCGTGCTGATCGAGGTGATTACGAAGTACGCGGCAGCGTAGAGGCACAGCAGCACGGCCAGGACGCTGGTGATGATGATCGAGTACACCGGCGTGCGGTACTTGGGACTCACCTGCTTGATGAGCCCCGAGCCAGGCATGCCATCGTCGCGGGCGAAAGCGTACCACATCCGCGCCATCGAAGTGATCGAGGCCAGGCCGCACAGCCACATCGCGACCCCGATGATGACCGCGATCACGTTGGAGAAGAAGGTGCTCAGGTTGCCGTAGACGATATACAGCACCGGATACGCATCGTTGGCGGTCTTCGCCACATCGCCTTCCGGGATCGCCCAGGTGAGGATCAGCAGCATGACATAGCCCACCACTGCTGAGACCGCGACGGAGAGGAACACACCCCAGGCGGAATTCAGCCGGGCCATCACGGTCTCTTCCGCGACGTGGGCGGAAGCGTCGTACCCGGTGTAGGTCCACTGCGCCTGCAGCAGGGCGAGGACGAAAACCAGGAAGAGCGGCGCCGCCTGATACAGCCCCACCAACCCGGGGACCATCGCGAAGAGGGGAGAATGGAAGCTGTAGGGCCCGAACACGAGCGCGGGGGACGCGGTGGTATCGGGTGGCACCACGGCCGATGAGGCATCCAGCGGGTTCACCACGGTGCCGTGAGAGAACATGAACCCGAGGTTGTTGTGGTACTTGCCGAAGAAGGTCAGGAGCAGGGCCATCACAACGACCCCGGCGATGTGCCAGTAGACGCTGAAGTCGTTCAACTTGGCTGTGAGCTTGATGCCGACAGCGTTGATCACGACCTGCGGGATCATGATCAGCACCATCACGAAGATGTAGAAGTACCAGTTGGTCATCGAACCGAAGACCGGCACCGCCTGATCGGCCGGAAGCCCGAAGATCCGGGTGATCGCGCCCACGATGTAGATGGCGGCGGCCACGTTGATGCCGGCGGTGATGGTGATCTGCCCGATCATGTTGAGCCAGGCCGTCACCCAGGCCCACGTCTTTCCCCCCAGCCGGTAGGCCCAGAAGTAGAGCCCGCCCGCAGTGGGATAGGCGGAGGCGATCTCCGCCATCGACGCAGCCACGCACAGCGTGAACAGGCTGACCACCGGCCACCCCACTGTGTTGATCATCGGCCCTGCGAACTTCAGCCCGTACCCGAAGAGCAAGATCGCGCCGGTGAGAATCGAAATGATCGAGAATGAGATGGCGAAGTTCGAAAACCCGCCCATCTCCCGGAACAGCTGCTGGCCGTATCCAAGCCGGTGCAGATCCCGGATATCCTGCTGAATCATCTCTTCACGTGAAGCTGCAGGCTTCGCCATCGCGGACCTCCTCTTGGGGGTGATGGGCTGCGGGCTGCAGGCGCTCGAGTCGGAGACCCGGACGCCGGACGAGCACGGCGAAGTCACCGGCTCGGACGTGAATTGGGAAAACGGAACCAACGGACATGCGGGCCCGGATCGAGCCCGAGAGAGTATACGGGTCGGCGCTAGAGAGCGCGAGTCCCCCCGGTCAGGACCCCAGTGCCCGCTTCGCGGCCGCCGCCGCCCGACTGTAATCCCAGATGGCGTACAGCGCGATCGCGGACGTCGCCCACGCCATGGGACGGAGGAGATTGGAACCGGTCAGAAAAGCCAGAAGGGTAAGGCTCTGACCTATGGTGACCGCCTTGCCACCCAGCCGGGCGGGGATCGCGGCCGGGCGGCCCGACACCAGAGTCACCACGAACGCGACCGTCGCCACGATATCGCGGATCAGGACACCGACGATCTCATAGAGATCCAGCCGCCCCGAGAAGGCCACCACGGCAAACGCCGAGGCCATGAACAGCTTGTCGGCCACCGGATCGAGAAAGGCACCGAAGCGGGAGCTGCCGAAACGCCGGGCCAGGTAGCCATCGAGCAGATCGGTGGCGCTCGCCGCCAGCAGGATCGTCAGCCGCCACTCGAAGGAGCTGGCCGCCACGAAGGCCGCCGCCAGCGGAATCCGCGACGCGGTGAACACGTCCGCGGCAGTGAAGACGGGACGACCTTGCTCCCCCCTTACACCGGGACTACTTTCGGACAGCACTCCCCCTCCCCGGTTTCGAGGCGCCCTCATGGATCTCCAGCTGCTGAAGAAGACCGCCATCTTCGCGGACCTCGACGAGGGAGAACTTGCCCGCGTCGCCGAGATTTGCAAGGAGCAGCAGTTCAAGGGCGGGCAGAACATCTTCAAGGAGGGGGAGCCGGGCAACCGGTTCTATATCATCGTCTCGGGCGATGTGCGGATCAGCCGGAACATCCCCGGCTCCGGCGAGGAGGCCCTCGCGGTGCTCTCCCCCGGCGCCTGTTTTGGCGAAATGGCGGTCTTCGACCGCTCGGAGCGGTCCACCGACGCGGTGGCCAACAACCCGGCGACGTTGATGACGATCACCCGGCCTGACTTCGAACTGCTGCTCGACTTCAACCGCGAGATGGCGTACAAGATCCTCTGGTCCATGGTGCGCCTGCTTTCCTCCCGGCTCCGAGTCACCAACGACAATCTCCGCTCGCTCCTCGCGATCTCGATGTTCTGACGCCCGAGCCCGGGCGGATGGCCCATGAGCACGGATCGCTCTAGCGGCGGGATTTCCATCTACAGCGGAGTCCCCCCTGCCGAACTCGCGGATGCAGGCGCTCTATCCGGGGCCGTGGTCGCGGCGGCGGCAGCCATTGGCCTCTCGGCGTACGGACCACCGATCGTCCGCTCGGATCCGACCGGGATCGCGGTCTGCCTGCTCTGCCGGGAAGGTCACATCGTAATTCACGCGCGGGCCCAGGAGGGCCGTTGCGTGGTCGACGTGTTCGCCGCCCCCCATCTGCCCACCGACAAGGGAGTCGCGGTCATCGAGCGCCGGCTAGGGGTGCCCCGTTGACCGCCCGGGCTGACTCACTCGCCATCGCTGGCGGAAAGGGAGCATCGTGCTGAAGGAAAGCCCCGACCACCTCGACGCCGATCTCGTCCTCAAGATCTACGACCTCCGGCGCGAGGCGGTCATGCGCGAGTCGCGCAATGCGATCAACTCCAAGTACTGGCCCCGAAACGCCGACGAGGCCCTCGCGGTGCTCAAGCCGGATCACCCTCTCAATGCCGCCTTTCGGCAGACCTCGACCTACTGGGAGATGGTCTACGGCATGGCTCGACACGGCATTATTCACCCGGAGTTCCTGGTGGAGAACAACGGTGAGGGGCTGCTGCTCTTCGCGCGGGTCGAGCCCTACCTCACCCAGTTCCGTCAGGCCGGTTCCCCTCGCACCTTTCAGAATGCGGAGTGGATCGTCGGGCAGGCCTCGACCGCCCAGCGGATCATGGAGACCTTCCGGGCCCGGGTCGCCCGGGTGTTGAAGGGAGAATGATTGTGGGATCGTGGGATTGTGGGATTGGCGGTCCATCGACTCCCTCAATCCCATAATCCCTCAATCCCTCAATCCCTCAATCCCAGAATCCCCCAATTACTTCCCTCCCCCCGTCCCCCGCACTACCCCCTCCGACCGCTGCTCCCGCTTAAGACTCGCCTGCGCCACCGCCAGGACCTCATCCGCCGTGACCGCCCGGAAACACGCCGCAGGATCCGCGACATCGGTGAGTCCATCGCCGATGAGCCAGGCCTCGAGGATTTCCGAGGCCACGGCCGAACCATGCTGCCGGTTTACCTCCGCCTGTCCCGCGAGGTAGTTCTTCGCCTGGGTGAGCTCCTGGGAGCCGACCGCGTCGGATGCAAAACGCTCCAGCTCCTCGAGCATGGCGGCCCGGGCCTCGTTCTCCCGCTCCGGCGAGGTGGCGATATAGGTGACCAGCGCCCCCGCCCTGCCACGCTGCCAGGCGGACGCCATCACGGTGTAGGCCAGGGAGCGCCGGTCCCGTAGCGCTTCGAAGAGCCGCCCTCCAAGACCGCTCGCGATGGCGGCCCACACGTCGGCCGCGTAGCGGAGCCGATCGGTCCGCCGGGGCCCGGGAAAGACCATCGCGACCGCTGATTGCGCCTTCTGCCGCAGCACCACCCGCTCGCGGGGGGCCGCGCCTTCGGCCCAGGTCGCGGGTGCGCTACGGTCGGCAACGGCACTCGCCGGCGAGTCTCCAAAGACTCCCGCGAGCAGGTCGGACGCCTCACCCGGATCGACGTCACCCACAACCACCACGACCGGACGCCGGGGCAGCAATGCGGTGCAGTGCCACCGGCGCACCTCGTCCGGGGTGAGTTCGCGCAGCGTCTCGGGCAGTCCTTGAACCGGAAGACCGTATCCGCGGTCGCCGAAGGCGGCGCGGAAGGCAAGCTGGAAAGGGAAGCGGAACATGTCGTCCGCTACCTGGGTCGCCTCGTCGACCATGATGGTACGTTCGGCACCGATGTCCTGATCCCGGAAACTGGGGAGCCGATGCACGAGGTCGAGGAGCAGGGCCGCCTCTCCCAGGCGGGAAGCGTGGACGGTGCTCGAAAAGCCCAGCCAGTCGGAGGCTGAGGTCGAAGTGAGTTGTCCGCCCAGCCCCTCGAACGCGAAGGCTAGCCGGGCAGCGTTGAGACCAGCCGCGCCCCGAGTCGCGCTCCGGACCGTGAGGGCGCCGAGGCCGGCCTGGGCCGGTGGATCTTCCGCGGTACGGGAGAGATAGAGCCCAATGGTGACCACCGGAACTCCCCGCTTCCGCCGCACCAGCACGTCGGCACCAGGGAGCGTGGTCTGCCAGACGTCGGCCTCGACCGCGGCCTGAGCTGGCCGCGACCGGATCTCCCGGACCGGCGCCGGGGTGGGGGTGTCCCTCGGCGTAAGCTGCGCCACCGCGAAGGCGGCGGCGAGTCCCTCCGCGGTGAGCTCCGGTCCCCGCTCCTGAGGCAGGTAGGTGACGCCGGAAATGTCCTCCGGGCGCAAATGGCGTGCGGCCGCTTCCCGTACCGCATCGGCAGTGAGTGCGGAGAGCTCGGCGTACTCCCGGTCAAGGAGGGCGATACTCTCGAGCGCCTCGGCGCCCGCCAGGGAACTGGCCCGCCCCTCCATGGATTCCATCCGGCGGGCCCAGCGGGTGAGCAGCAGAGTGCGGGCGCGTTCCAGCTCGACGGCGTTCGGTCCCATCATGGCGAGCCGCGCGGTCTCCTCTGCGATCCGTGCGATGATCAGCGGCAGCCGGTC
>JBGPJS010000252.1:0-6070 GCA_041485505.1 Gemmatimonadota bacterium
ACGATGGTGGACTATCTGGATGAGGGCTCGAAACCCCACCCCGACGACCTCCTCCTCACCTCGGACCAGCCTTCTCCGGCCGTTCCCAGTTCCCCGTCCCCTGTTCCCCGTTCCCCGTTCCCCGTTCCCCTCGCACCTCTCACCGTCTTCAAGGCGCTCCAGGTGATGCACGCCCGCGGGCTCCGGCCGGCCTTTGACCATTTCGTCGCCGTCGACATCGAGACCAGCGACCTCGACAGCGACCACTGTGAGGCTGTCGAGCTGGCTGCGGCGAAGGTCCGAGGTGGAGTGATCGTGGAGGAGTTTCAGCGGCTGGTACGTCCCACCGGACCGGTTAGCCCGGGGGCGACCGCGGTGCATGGCTACACCGCTCTGGACCTGGCCAACGCCCCTGACTTTGGCACTGTGTGGACAGAGTTCCGCCACTTCGCGGGCGACGACGTGTTGATTGCCCACAACGGGCATGGCTTCGACTTCCCGGTGCTGGAGCGCCTGGCCGCCGGCCACCCGGCGGGCAACAGCTTCCCGAAGTATGACTCGCTCCCGCTGGCCCGTGATCTACACCCCGGCAGCCGGAAGCTGGGCGACCTGGCCCGCGCGTTCGGGATCGATCCCGGCCGAGAGCACCACGGACTGGATGACACCAGAACACTGGCCCGGGTGATGCCACGGCTGGAAGAGAAGAAGCTGGCCCGGGCCCGGACGACGAGCCTGGGCAACCTGCTCGATCATCTAGCGGTGGCGTTGGCACTCACCCCCGATGCCGAGCGGTCGGACGAGGATCGCAGCTTCTTCGAACCCGGCCGCATCATGGCGCTCGGTCGCTACAGCCAGGCGCTCGCGATGTACGAAAGGGAGCGCTCCCTTCCGGGCGCCAGCGCCGCGCCCGACCTGGAGCAACTGATCGCACTACTAGGTGGCCGAAAGCTCATGGAGCGACTACGCCGGGAGAAACGGGCCGATGATCGCTATCCCGCCGCGATGGCGCGACTCCGCCGGCTGATGAGTGCCGTTGGCGGGGACACGCTGCGGGAACAGCTGAGCCAGTTCCTGGAGCGGATCGCGCTGTCGCAATCGAAGGAGGGCCCCGAGACCGACCGGTCCCGGGTCAATCTGCTCACCCTCCACTCCACCAAAGGACTCGAGTTCTCCCGGGTCTACGTCGTCGGGGTGGAGGACAGCCAGCTCCCCGGCTCGGCGCCGGGGAAGGAGCCCAGCCAGCACGATATAGAGGAAGGGCGGCGGCTGTTGTACGTCGGGATGACCCGGGCCAAGGACCGGCTGGTGCTGACCCGGGTCGAGCGGAGGAACGATCTGCCAACCGGAGGACGGCGGTATTTGGAGGAGATGGGGTTGGGGGGAAGGACAAAGTGCTGAGTGCTGAGGGACTGAGGTGGAGGCGGAAGAGGCCGGCTGGCCGCACCTCATCCCGAGGGATCTCGACCCTCAGCGAAGCGAAGAGGACCCAGTCCTTAGTCCCCAGTACTCAGTCCCCTCAAGAACGCCTCCGCCGCCGGCGGTCCCGATTGGTCGCTGTCGATCTCAAGATCGTGCTTGAAGAAGACGTAGCTCTCGCTCCAGGGCTGGGCCTTGAGCTTGGCGGCCCACTCCGCCAGCGCGGCGGAATCGTAGGCGGGACGGTGAAGTCTGGCGTACCCCCAACCGGCCGTCGCGACCAACGGGGTGGTGAAGTCTTCCTGATCGGCAATGCAGAGCGCGCAGTCGTGCTGGCGGAGGGCATCGTACACCGCGTCGTCGAACCAGGTCGGGTGCCGGAACTCGAACGTCGCCTGCCACCGCTTGGGAATCAGCTTCAGGAATTCGACGAGCCGAGGCAGGTCCTTCTTCATGTTGGGCGGGAGCTGAAACAGCGACGGCCCTCGCCGCTCACCCAGCGCCGAGCAGACTCGGAGGAAGTATTCCATCTCGCTCGCCACGTCCAGCAGCCGGCCCTTATGGGTAATGCGCATCGAGGCCTTCACCGCGAACCGAAAGCTCTCGGGCACCTGGCGGGCCCAGTCGAGCAGCACCGATTCCTTGGGCATCCGGTAGAAGGTGTTGTTGACCTCGACCGCCGGAAACTTCGAGCTGTAGTAGCCCAGCATCCCAGCGTCGGGCAGGTCGGAGGGATAGAAGGTTCCCTTCCATTCCTTGAAGGACCAGCCGCTGGTACCGGCGAGAGTCTTCATGGGTGAATCGCCTCATCGCGCGTGAACGTGCACCAGCTCGCGTTTATTTGGTTACCGCTCAATGATTGCCGCGTGTGATATTCCTGACGGGGGGGGGCCCCGGAGGCCGCACACCCCCCGCCCACCTCATCCCGAGCGGAGCGAGGGATCTACTCAGAGTAGATCCCTCGGGTCCCTTCGCTTCGCGAAGGGCACTCTCGGGATGAGGAACCGCCTCGACCTCACCTCTGCTACCGAGCTCCGCCGGCATTCCCATCAAGTCTCCAGCAACCGCTTGTACTGCGCCAGATGCCGCAGCGCCGCCTGCTTCTTGCCAGTCTTTTCATACAGTGCGGCAACATTGTAGTGCGCGTCCGCGAACCCGGGATCCGCGGTGATCGCCTGCTGATAGGCCGCGATGGCATCCTGCCGCCGTCCCAGGTCCTCGAGTGCTATACCCAGGTTGAATGCGGCGGTGGCATGGCGCGGATCGGTGTCGAGGGCCGCCCGGTACTGCTCCACCGCCGCCGCCGTGGCACCCGCCTCCTGCAACAGGCGGCCCAGGTTCACATGGGCGTCGGCCAGGGCGGGATCCAGCTCCAGGGCTCGGCGATAGGCGTCCCGCGCCTCGTCCGGGGCTGTGGCCTCGAGCTCGCAGCCGAGGGAGTACCATTCATCCGCTGACATCGCGTGATCGGCCTTGCGTGCCGCCTCGGCGCCGCGTCGAGCGAAGGGTGCGGCACTCCGGGCCAGATCGGAAACCGCGAAGTCGAACACCATCTGTCCCGATTCCGGGTTCCAGGCGGTATTGCCCTCCCGTACCAGAATCTGACGCCCGCTGGACGAGATCCGGATTTCACTCAGCGAGCGGCCTCGCGGGAGATTGGTCCGGAGCCGCCGGAGCCCCGCTCGAATGCGACGCACCGGGATTCCGGCCCGTCGGAGTGCCTTGGCGGTTCGGAGGAGGATCAGATCTTGGAAGGAGAATCGGTAACGATTTCCCGGGCCGCGGCCGGGGGTCAGGTAGCCCACCCGCGCCTGACGCTGCACCTCCCGCACCGAGAGCCCGAGGATCTGGGCGACGTCGCGGGAGGTGTAGGTTTTCATGCCGTCACCGGCGTCCCCCCGCGGCCTTCTTGGCCGGCTTCATCGCCTTCGCGCTCGTCTCGGCTGCCTCCGGCGCCCGCTTGGCGGGCTTCCGCTCGGCACTCGCCCCCTTGCCGCCCTTGGCCAGGCTGGCCTTGAGCGCCTCCATCAGGTCGATGATCTTGGCGCCGGTTTCCTCGGCCGGCTCCCCGATGATCTCCTGACCGTCCACCTTCTTCTGAATGGCTTCCAGCACCTTGCTCCGAACCTTGTCGCTGAAGCGTTCGGGATGGAACTCGTCGGTCGCGCCCTGCTCAATGATCTGCTTGGCCAGGGTCAGCTCCGCCGACTTGACCTCGCCTTCGCCCAGGGGAACTTCCGACACCGGCCGGATCTCGTCGGCGTAGTGCAACTGTTCCATGACCAGCGCCCCGTTCATTGGGCGAACCAGCACCAGGTGCTCCTGCCCGCGAGCCGCATACTGGCCCAGACCTGCTCGCCCGGTTTCCTCGAGCGCCTTACAGAGCAGCCGGTAGGCCCGTTCGCCCCCCTTGTCAGGACCGAGATAGTAGACTTTCTCGAGGTAGATTCTCTCTACCTCCTTAAGCGGCACGAACTCTTTGACGTCGACGGAGTTGGTGGCCTTTTCGTCCAGCGTCTTGAGTTCCTCGGGCGAGAATAGTACGTACTGTCCCTTGGCAAATTCGTACCCCTTGGCCTGGTCATCCTTCTCGACCACCACACCGTCCTTGGGGCAGGTGTATTGCTGCTTGAGCCGGGTGCCGCAACTCTTGTGGACCAGATTGAAAGACACGCTGACGGCCGACTCCGACGAGGAGTACAGCTTGACCGGCACGGACACGAGGCCGAAGGAGATGGTAGCCGAGCCGATGGGACGAGCGCTCATGGTTGGTTCGAAGGTGAGAGGGATAGTTATGGTAGGGAAAAGCCCCCATCGGCGCAAGAGACTACATCATGTCTGACCCCTTAAGCACATACCGAGCAAAGCGTTCGCCGGACCGGACGCCGGAGCCATTCGGGCCTATCGGCCCCGGCGGCGGGCGCCTTTTCGTGGTCCATAAGCACGCCGCGCGGAATCTCCATTGGGATCTCCGGCTGGAGATGAACGGCGTCCTCCGTTCTTGGGCGGTGCCCAAGGGCCCGTCCTATGACCAGAAGGACAAGCGACTCGCGGTACTGGTGGAAGACCATCCATTGGAATACGGGGACTTCGAGGGAGTGATTCCGGAAGGGAACTACGGTGCCGGCGGGGTGATCGTGTGGGACCGGGGCGAATGGACTCCGGTGGGCGATCCCGGCGAGGGGCTCGCTAAAGGAAAACTGCTCTTCGACCTGAAGGGGTACAAACTCCACGGCCGCTGGACCCTGGTGAAAATCAAGAAGGGGCAGAAGGAGTGGCTCCTCATCAAGGAACGGGACAGCTGGCTGCGTAAGGAGGGCGGCACCGACTTCCCCGAGGAGTCGGTGCTCTCGGGGCTCACGGTGGAGGACGTGAAGGTGGGTCGCACGCCGACGGAGATCATCCGGACCGAGCTGGAACGGCTCAAGGCGCCGGGGCGGCCCCTGCGAGTCGGCGCGGTACAGCCGATGCTCTGCGAGCCCAAGGAGAAGGCGTTCACCAAAGAAGGCTGGCTCTTCGAGCTCAAGCTTGATGGCTACCGCCTGATTGCGGCACGGACCTCCGAGGGGCCGGAGCTCAGGAGTCGAAACGGGGGTAACCTCACGGCCACCTTCCCCGAGGTAGCTCGCGCGGTTGCGGCGCTCCCCGTGCGTCACGCGGTGATGGACGGTGAGCTGGTAGTGCTCGACCGAGAAGGCCGGCCCTCCTTCCACCAGCTGCAACAGCGGGCTCGCCTCACCCGGACCCTGGATGTGCGCCGGGCCTCGATCGAGCTGCCGGCCACCTATTTCGTCTTCGACCTGCTCGGGTTCGAGGAGTTCGACCTCCGCCCGTTGCCGCTGGTCGAGCGGAAGCGACTGCTTCGGCGACTGCTGCCGCCGTTAGGTGCCCTGCGCTATCTCGATCACTTCGAGAACGCGGGCGAGGCACTGATGGAGCAGGTGACCAGTCGAGGGCTGGAGGGGATCATCGGCAAGAAGGCCGATGCGCCCTACCGCGCCGGTCGGGGGCCGGCGTGGGTCAAGGTCCGCGCCGAGCGAAGCGGGGACTTCGTGGTCGTGGGCTTCACGCCGCCCAAGGGCTCCCGCGACGGTTTTGGTGCGCTCCACCTGGCCGACTATGTAGATGGCCGGCTGGTGTACGCGGGCCGGGCGGGAAGCGGGTTCGATGCCAAGCAGCTTAAGAAGACCGCGGCCACGCTCAAGGCCAAGGTGCGCGCCACTCCGCCGTGCGAGGGCCCGGTGGTGGGGGGACGGCGGGACGGCGGTAAGCGGGACGGCGGTAAGGCGGAACGGCGGAACGAAACCAAGGAGGAGAAGGTAGCGAGAAAGAGCCGCAAGCGTCCGCCGTCCCGCCCTGCCGCCGTTCCGCCTTCCTGGGTCAAAGAAATGCCCGACATGAAGGGCAGCACCTGGGTCGAGCCGGAGCTGGTCTGCGAGGTGCACTTTACCGAATGGACCGACGACGGGTTGCTCCGGCATCCCGTCTTCGCGCGGTTCCGGGACGACAAGGGGGTGGCGGAGTGCGTGAGACAGGGAAGCGGGGCGGGGGGGGGGCGGGGGGGGGGGCCGGGGGGCGAAGCGGGCCCGGCGGCCGCGCCCCCCACCCCCCCGAGTACCCCCGCCCCCCCCCCCCCCCCCCCCCCCCGCCCCAGAAAACACCACCACACACAAAA
>JBGPJS010000253.1:0-6068 GCA_041485505.1 Gemmatimonadota bacterium
CGTGTCGAGCGACCTTACTTAGGCTGGGAGCCGGCGGGCTTCGGCCACGTAGGGGTGGTCAAGTTGAGACGCCACACTGGCCCCGAGTAGAGCGGGCCCTCGTACCGCAGGAATGCGGGGACTTGATCCATGACAATCCAGACATGGCTGTCGGGTGGCAGCTTCCCCAGCAACTTGGCGAAGAATGCGGTGAATGCCCCCAACTCGGGCTTCAGGACGAAATGCGCAGTCGGCTCCGCACGGGCGCCCACCATCACCGTGTCAGTGGCGGCATAGGCAATGCGTAGCCCGATTAGCCGGGGTCTCGGGGTAAACGCCACGAGATGGACGGTGGCAGTGTCGCCGGTGCGGAGGTTCTTGGTCAGGACGACCGGCAACCCGTTAGAGACGTCGCTCGGCAGGTCAAGCTGGCCGGCATACCGTTCCACCTTGCCATCCTTATGCGACGTGCTGGCCACGACGTAGTGGCCGTCGCGTGAGAGGCTGGCATCCAGATCCGCACTAAAGGCGGGCCCGTGCTCCACGAGGTGATAGGTCTCCATCCGGAAGACGTGATGCTGCGTGAAGGTCGTGGTCTCCTCGAAGACGGATCTATCGCGGAATTGGAAGATCATGCGGCTCTCGAGGCCGCTGTCACCCGGGACCTGCAAGAGATCCCCATGCGCCAGCAGACTGTCCTGAGCAGTCCGTAGCTCGAGAAAGCCGTGCACTGTGCCCTCACTGTAGCGCACTGTCACCGGATGGGCTTCATCCTGAGCACGCCCGGGATTCGACGCCGCGTCCCACCAGCCCGCCGCGCAGCAAAGGAATGCGGCAGGTCTGCTCAATCGAGAACCCAGTCGCGATCCCCAATACTTGATGATCATGGAGGAAACGTAAGCTAGTGAACCGCAGTGTGGTGGGGAACCGGAGCCTGAGGGGTTTGAGCGGGCGTTCCTGCCATCTAACGCACCGCGCTTCTGCCGCGGGCGCATTCTCAGTCAGACACAATCCTACGTTGCATTGTGGCGGTCCCAACCCGTCGCGGTGCTACACTGGCCGGCGCCGCTGGCGCCCGTCAGCAGCAAAGCGCTGGTTAGGCCGCAGGCCCAATGGGTCGAGGGCTTACAACGCGGTGAAGACGTATTCGTGCTGCGCGTCTCGGATGATCAGCGTGCGCGTTGCATCCGTGCCCACAACGAATTCAAAGCCGGTGATTCCTGGGGCGGTGGTGACGAAGGAGACCGATCCGTCGGGGTTCTTGCGCGAGGCGACCTCGCTTTGCCATTCACCGAAGTCGAACACCGTCGCCCCGCCGGAGTGGCTCACCGCAAGTTCCCCGAGCGCGTCATTGTGGTAGCGTGGGGCCAGCTTCGCGGCCTCGGCAGCTGCCGCGGGCACGGTGAGCAGCTTCCGCTCGGCCGCCAACTCCGCGAAGAAGGTCTTCGCCTGTGCGGCGACGTCGGCGTCGGCCTCGGGCTTTCCATCGAAGAGCACCTCGAGCAGCTTGCGCTGGAAGACGCTGCGCAGGATCCAGCCAGGATCCGCGTTGGTCAGCACCACCGCCCCTACGCCGTGCTCCGGCAACCAAATCATGTCACTGTGAAAGCCGATCATGTCGCCACCGTGGTGGACCACCGGCGTTGCGTACTTCGTGCTAACCATAAGGCCCATGCCGTAGATCACATCCTTGCCGATAGACACCTGTGGTGCCCGGCGGCTGAGCAGGGTCTTCTTCTCGAGGTAGCGACTGCCGTCCGGCAACGCGCCGTCGGCGAGTTCCATGGAGACGTATGCCAGCAGATCGCGGATGCTGCTCCACGCCCCTCCGGCTGGCCGCAGGGGAATCACCGAGTAGTTGATCTCCATGCCCGCGCGGGTCGGCGTACCGTCAATGTCAGGTGCGTGTGGCGCCGCGTGGTTGCCACTCAGCGCCTTGGCGTAGTCGAAGGTCGTCGACGTCATACCCAGCGGCTCGAACACGCGCGTGCGCATCGCCTGGTCGTAGGCGGCGCCCAGCTCGAGCTTCGGGAAGGCGACATGGCCGCCCACAAATCCCGCTGCGCCGGCGAGCAGGTTGGAGTACTGGAACATCTCTCCAAACTTGCTGGTGGGCTGCACGGTTGCCAGCGTGGTCATCGCTCCGTCGGGCATGACGCCCTTGAACTGGAAGAGCCACTCCAAGTCCTGCCGCGGCAGTCCGGTGCAGGCGCAGATTAGGTGCTTGACCTTCACCTGCTGGGTGGTCTCGACGTCGCCCAACTTAAAGGTCGGCAGCAGGCTGGTCACCTGGGTCTCCCAGGTGAGCTTCTTTTCGGCCACCAGCTTGGCCAGCATCAGGGTGGTGAGCGCCTTGGTGTTCGAGGCGATCATGAAAAGCGTGCCGGCATCGGGCTTCTCCTTGCGGCCCAGCTCTCTCACCCCGAAGCCGTCGGCAAACACCACCTTCCCGCCCTGCACGAGGCCGATCGCCACGCCCGGCACGCCGAGTTGCTTCATCGCCGCCTCGACGAAGGCCTTGAGCTGTGCGATGCGCGCCGGGTCGAGCTGGTGCGCTTGTTTGCCGGCAAAGGACTCTCGGGAGTACCCCTTGGGCAGCAGCCGGTCGAAGATCAGGGCGACTGCGGCGCCACGCTTCTCGCCGACCGCCTGGGGCATGTCATAGACTACGACGGTCCACACCTCGCCGGCGCGCTGTACGTCCACGACGACGTCGCGCTTCTCGTTGGGAGACGTCTGGTAGATGTACTCGCGACTGTCGGTCCAGCCGTCCTTGTCGGGCGACGGATTCACGACTTTGAGCGGCCAGTTGGCATCGGGCTTGTAGACCGACCACGCAGCCGCGACCGCAGCGTCGGCGTCCTTGGCAGGCACATCGACTAGCGCGATGTGCGCGTCTGCCTCGGGCGGCTCAAGGATGGTGGCAGAGCCGCGCACGGCGATGCTCCACCCAGCGGGTGCGATGAAGGTGGCGCCCTCGACGGTGCTCTTCGGCGTATCCGCGACGAGGCGTTGGGGGAGCGGGGCGGGAGCGGGTGCCGGGGCCGATGCCGCGGGAGCCGATCCTGCTGGCTCCGAGGGTGATCCGCTCTCGCCACGGCGGGCGGCCTCCGACCGGCCGCAGGCGCTGCAGACCGTGAGACACCCGATGACGGCGATGGCTCCGCTTCTCCAACCTTTCGTGCCCATGGTTCGCTCCCGGTCTGGAAACCTCGGGGACAGGCCTCGCGCGCGCTGAGAGCGCAATGCCGAGTGAGGTTGCATAGATAATCAGGCAATCTGCGGCCGAACGTACGCGCTTCAGGTGCAGGCGCAACCTCAGGCTCCGAGTAAACCTACGCTTTCGCCGCGGGTTCTGGGAGCCGGGCGCGCGAGACGCGTAGCGCCCGGAGCGACTGTCGCCTGCAAACGCCTGTTAGGCCGCGTCGCTCCGGCTAGGGCGGCGGGACCCTGCGTCCGGCGGTCGCCCTGGCGTTGCGCAAGGGCTGGTTAGTCCAGGCGGTCGATGGCCGCTAAGAGTTCCTGGCTGCTCCGCCGGGCATCCATTGTTTCCTCCGCGTAGGCCCAACGGACAATCCCCTGGGCGTCAATGAGGATATACGCCCGAGTGGAGTAGAACTCGTCTTCGAGTAGGGTGCCATAGGCCCGGCACACCTGGCGCTTGAAATCGCTCAACAGGTCGAAGCGAATATACTCCTTTGCCTTAAACTCTCTTAGGGAAGGGATAGAATCGACGCTGATCGGGAGAACTACGACGTCAGCTTGGAGAAAGCGCTCGACTTGCAGGCTAAAGTCGCACATCTCGTCGGCGCAGACGCTGGTGAAGGCGAGGGGAAAGAAGGCCAGTAGAACCTTCTTGCCACGGAGCAGCGAGAGCGTCACGTCCGTCCCGGAGGTGGAATGCAAGGTGAAGTCGGGGGCGAGGGTTCCGACCGCGGGAAGGGGCAACTTGACGGATCCTTGCGGGCCTGTCGGTTCAGGGAACGAGGGAATCGTGGCAACCGAAATATGGGGAGTCATTCTAAGACTGCAACACACCGGACCGCTGAAGCTGGGGCGTTTCCACGAGCGCCTGCTCCGGGTCGAGGACACCCTCGGCCGTCTCCGCAGGGGACGGTGGCGGACGCGACCGTTTCGGTGGACTTGTTGCTGCGCTCGTCGCTGAAGTGGGCGCCAAGCCGAAGGACATCGGCCGGGCAATCGCCTAGTCTGGAACCCCGAGGCGATCTAACGGCCCCGCATGGGCTGCAGCGACCGGCTCGCGGATTCCAGTGCTGGCGCAAATGGTCGGCCGGGTCCTCCTGACCGCCCCGCCCGACCACCCTACCGACCCCCGGGCGGTGCGAGACGCTGAAGCTCGGTCAAGAAGCCGGTCACGACATCGAGGTGTCCCACGGTTTCCTCCGGCGGTCCGAGGAGCAGCAGGAACCGGCCGTCCGGCCCCACGTCGTAGGTCTTGGCCCGCACATTCAGGTACCGGCCCTCGAAAAGCATTCGTGGTCTCCCCACCGTGAGTCCATCCCGAGTCGACACGGCCATGACCATCCAGCGTTTGCCATCTCGATAGTAGAGCTCGTCGCCTTTGGGTGACCACTCCGGCTCATCGGCGCTCGCCGGAGCCACCGTCTGGAGACTGCCGGTGGAGGGAACCGCCGAGACCTTCAACCCCTCGCGAGATGTCAGGGCGATCCAGCGGCTATCCGGCGAAAAGACCCCCCAGGAGCCGTTCGCCTGAAGGAACTGTCGCTGCTTCCCGTCCTGGGATACCAGCCAGACTCCGGCGGAGTCACCGAATCGCCGGACACTCAAATACCGGAGATCCCGGGAGACGTCATAGACCATCCAACCCGGCCCCAGCAGGCTGTCCCGGTTCCCGGCGCCGCTGATCGGCACCCGCCACGTGATGCCCCGTTCCAGGGCCGCGCTCGGTCCCAAGTAGAGATTCGCCCGCTCCCCATCGGGCCACCAGGAGCTGAAACTAGTCAGCTCAGCGACGTGCAGCTCCTGAATCAGGCCCCGGTCCACATCGAGGATCGACGCGGTCTGTTCCCCGGTCGGCTGGTAGGAAGAAAGCTCGACCCGCCTTCCGTTACCCGACGCATAGATGTTGAAATAGTCACCGGATGGCACCGAGAGAGTGTCGGTCACTCGCCCCGCGTGGTTCACCCACACCGGGACGCTCTTCGCGGCATCGGCGCCGGGGGCGAAGAGAATGGTGCCGTCAGCGGCGATATCGTACTGCCCCGCGGCGTCCCAGCTTTCCCGGCGCAGCTCCTGAATCACCGGTGCCGGCGGGCCCAGCACCTGCAATCGCTTCGGGTCGAACGGCAGGGCCATGAGGGTGTTGCCGAGCAGATAGAGCAGGTGCCCGCTCCGGACGTACCGGGGATAGCTACCGGTAAGCAGATTGGCGGTATCGGACGATTCCATGGGAACCGGACCGTTGACGCCGAGAAGCAGTCCCCGCCCGTCTTTAAGGGACCAGAGCGCCAGCCGTCGGCCATCCGAGGAACCGACCACCCACTGTTCCCCGGGGAGCAGCGAGGGCCAGAAGAGGCGGCCACTCGGTGCCCCCAGCTCCGAAGGGTTCCCGCCGGAAGCGGGCACCGAGATGATGGCGAAAGAATTCCGATTGGCGAAAATGATCCGACCATCGGTGGTCCATGCCGCACCTCGTGGTGAGTCGGCTCGGGTGATGGTCAGCGGGGCACCGCCGGTGACCGCCACCTTCTTCAGTTCCCCGCCGGCGAAGAACCCGATCCATTCGCCGTCCGGCGAGAAGAACGGCTGGGACGCGCCTTCGGTGCCGGCAAGCGGGTGGGAGACCGCCTCATCCAGTCGGCGGAAATAGAGACTGGCGGTTCCACCGTGCCGGGCGACGTACGCGATCCGGTCGCCATCCCGGGCAATGGTGAGGGCCGGCTGTCCTTCACCGAAGAGGCTGGCGGCGAAGAAGTCGAGTGGAGCCGAATCGGGCAGGACGATGTTCCAGTGGCGCACCGGTGTGGGGGCGGGACCCCGCGAGCGGCTCAGCGCCCACACCGCGAGGAGCGTGGTGGCCATCAGGGCGGGGAGGAGGAGGGCGGGAC
>JBGPJS010000254.1:0-6066 GCA_041485505.1 Gemmatimonadota bacterium
ATGCCTGGAAGTAGTGACTCTGCATCTCGGTCTCAGGACGATAGATCACGCCGATGGCCCGCTCCAGGCGTGGGGCGATCAGCTCTTCCCGCACCGCCGGCCGGACCGGTTCCCTCAGATGCAGCAGGGACGCCGCATGACCGCTGTCGTGGAACAGCCGCTCGTAGCTCTCGCCGTGCGCGGGCCTCACTGCCTTGATCTCCATCGGCCCACCCCAATCGGTAGCGGCGGCCACGGTGCCGTGGTCGGTGCCGAAGCCCACGAGATAGGCCTCGGGGCCGAACTCCTGCCGGCAGAGATGCCCGATGTTGAACTCGCCCCGGGCGCTCATTTCCGTGGCGGCGGCGTCGCCGACGTGAGAGTTGTGGGCCCAGACGACTGCCCTCGCCTCCGGCCCCCGCGCGTTGAGGAGCATGGTGAGGGTATCGAACATGTGGCGATCCCGAAGATTCCAGGATTCGGCCGCGCCATGGTACATCACCCGGTAGTAGCGTTCCGCGTTGGCGATGAGCCGAGCATTTTGGGCGGCGTCGATGAAGCGATCTCCGTCGCGAAGCGAATAATCAACCCGACGCTGGAGCAGGTCCTGCAGCATCGCGACCACGTGGGGTTCGCAGGCGTTATACCGGCCGCTCAGCGCCGCCTCACCGTAGCGGGCCGGATCCTGCTCCCACGGGGTGAGGCAGCCGTATCGCCGCCGGGCCAGTTCCGCTGCCGGGGGATCTACCTCCTCGAGATAACTGAGCACCGCCTCGATCGAAGCGAAGAGGCTGTAGAGGTCGAGGCCGTAGAAGCCGGTCTGCCGATCCGGATCCTTGAGTTCACCGTTATGGCCGCGGAGCCACTCCACGAAACGCTCCACCTCCAGATTGCGCCACATCCAGGTAGGGAAGCGGGTGAAGGCCGGGCGGCCTGCCGGCGGGATCCGCAGCTGGCGGGCGTAGCGATCGAAGTGCGCGGCGTCGGGCCAGTCCGCCTCGACGGCCACGATGGAAAACTGCTTCCGCGCGATCAGCTCCCTCGTGATCCGGGCCCGCATCCGATAGAACTCCGAGCTGCCGTGGGTCGCCTCGCCGAGCAACACGACGCGGGCATCGCCGATCCGATCCAGTAGCGGGTCCAGCGCGGCCGCGTCGATGTCGGGGATCGGTTCCGCGTTCTCCCGTATTAGATGCGCCAGTGTCCGGGCGGGGTTCTGATGAGGGCGGGAGAGGCTGAGCGCCGGGGTCTCGCGATCGGTCCATCCTTCCTCCCCGATCAAGGGTACGAACCGGACCTGGCCAAGGTCGTCGCGGCTGAACTCGGCATCGCCGGTCCGGACCATCCGCACCAGATTCTGGAGCCGCGACGTCGGACCCACCGGGACAATCAGCCGCCCCCCGATCCTGAGCTGCTGGAGCAGGGGAGCCGGCACCTCCGGCCCGCCGGCGGCCACGGCAATCGCGTCAAAGGGCGCGTGGTCGGGCCAGCCGAGGGTGCCATCACCGTGAAGCACCTGAATGTTCGAGTACCCCAACTCCCGGAAGCGCTCCCGCGCCAGGCCGACCAATAGCTCATGCCGCTCCACCGTGAACACCTCGGCCACGATTCGGCCAAGCACGGCGGCGCCGTACCCCGAGCCGGTGCCGATGTCCAGAACCCGGTCACCAGGCTTGAGATGGAGCGCCGCGGCCATGAGGGCCACGATGAATGGCTGTGAAATCGTCTGCCCAGCCTCGATCGGGAGCGGCGCATCCTCATAGGCGAATTCGGCCAGCTCGTCGGGCACAAAGAACTCCCGCGGGACCTCGCGCAGGGCTGCGAGTACCGCGGGATCGCGGATGCCGCGAGCGACGAGCTGGGTTTCCACCATCCGGCTCCGCTCGCTCGAGTAGTCCTTCATCCGTTCGGCTCCCTGACCGGTGTCATATGGAGGAGGAACCAGCCGGTAATGGCACCGACGGAGAGGCCGGCTAGCACACCGCTGCCGCCGGCAAGCAAGGCGATGGCGGCAAACGGAGCCTTAGGGGAAGGGAGCGCGGCCGCGAGGAAGATCCACGGCAGGGCGACGCCCCAACCCAGCGCATTGGCCAGAATCCATCGACCGGCGCTCCGTGCGTGGCGGCGAAGGACGAACCACTGAAAGGCGCCGAAGAGGCCGCCCGCGAAAATCCCAAAGATCGCGGCGAGGAGCATCGTCAGCGGCAACGAGGGCTCGGCACCGGTCCCGGAAGCAGGTGAAGCGGAAGCGTGCCACACCGGCCCGAAGGAGCCGGCCAGCCAGCCCAAGCCCGCCACCATCGCAGTGATGGTGATCCACCGGCGGGCGGGCAGGAGAGGAAAGCGTCCCCGGAGCGCGGTCCATTGGAAGATTCCCAAGGCACCTCCCTCGAGTACTCCGGCAAAGACCATCGCGCTCATCATCGCGATCTTGACACCCATGTCATCCAGCGGACTGAGGTGGCGGTCGGCCAGAACGAAGACCAGCGCCGCCAAGGCGAGGCCCAGGAACTCGCCGCCGGCGCAACAGAGGGTCCAGAATCGCCAGAAACGGATTCCTTCGGAGGGAAGCGGCAGGGTATGAACAGCGGTAGCCATGACTCCTTCAGGAGCGCGGATGCTGCAAACTGCCACCCCGGACTTGAAGGGAGTCTGACGGATTGCCTGAAGGACTCCTCATCCCGGGCTCAGGCCTGGTTGAGGCCGGGATCGCAGGGTGGTCAGTCGCAGTGATAGGCGTATGGGGCGATGATCGGTCGCCCCTCTGCGAACCGGCCCGGACGAAGCGGGGTAATGTCGAGGCTGCTGGCGCGGCCGTCCAGGAGCAACTCGGACATCAGCAGCCCCACCGCCGGTGAGATCTTGAATCCCATCCCCGAGAAACCAACCGCCACATGCAGGCCGGCAACCCCGGATACCTCTCCGAGAAGCGGCCGCGAATCGGGGCTCATGTCGTAGATCCCGGTGACCCCAAAGGCGACGCCGGCCTCTTCCAACGCCGGTATCCGCGACGTCACCCCCGCGGCCATCGCCGCGAGAGACTCCTTCGATGGGGACTCGGGGAAGTGATCCGGGTCGGCGCCGCGAGGACCGTAGAAGCTGCCCACCAGGGTGAGCCCCCCGACCTCCGGCCGGAAATAGAGATGGAGGATCGAATCGATGCACGCGGCGCCGACGCTGGGCAGCGCCGGCGGATTCTTCAGGAAGGCGACCTCATGGTATTCCGTCTCCAGCGGCAGGGTCACCCCGATCGGCTCCAGGAGCGGCCGGGTCCAGGGCCCGGTCGCCACCAGCACCACCGGTGCTTCGATGAGTCCGGCCGCGGTCTCGACGCCGCGCACCCGATCCCCTTCGACCCGGAGGCTGGTGACCTGGACGCCGGGCCGGTATTCCACTCCGAGTTCGCGGGCCCGCGCGAGGAATCCAGTCGCGACCCCCGCGCCGTCTCCGTAGCCGGAGTCCGGCTCGTATGCCGCCAGCTCCACGTCATCGACCCGCCAGGCCGGCTGAAGCTCCCGGAGCTCCTGGCGAGTTATCAGCCGGGTGTTGACCCCCAGTTCCTGCTGCATGGCCACGTTGGCTCGGAGCCGATCGGTCTCCGGGGCTGGGACGATCCGAATGAAGCCAGTCTGCCGGAAATCGTCCGGTCCCCCCACGATCTCGGGCCAGTGGCGGAAGGTCTCCAGGCTCTTGACCGCGAGCTGCACTTCGAGCGGGTAGCTGTAGTGCATCCGGATCAGCGCTGAGGAGCGCCCGCTACCCCCGTGGGCCACCCCGCTCCGCTCCAGTACCATGACGCGGCCGGGCCGGCGCCGCGCCAGGTGGAATGCGGTCGAGGCGCCTATGACGCCGGCGCCGAGAATGAGGATGTCGGCTGTCGATTGGGATTGGCTCATCTGGTCCTCCCTGCGGGAGACTGCGCTTGGTGAATGTTCAGCCGGTGCGGACCGCCGGTGTGAGAGTGACGTGCCGCCGCACGGCCCAGGCATGGCCCAATTCCACCAGGCTTTCCTCCGGGATCATTTGCTCGGCGAGCGGGAAGAGCACCCGTTCCTCCTTCGCGAAATGCTCCCGGGCCAGTTCGACCGCCTCGGTGATGCATCGCCGCGCCCGGTCGGCCTCAGGTGCCGTCGCCGCCGCCGCCAGTGCCGCCTCGATGCTGGAGTGCTCCGCCCTCATGACGGGGAGCGGTCCGGAGTCGGCACCGAGCACCTGCTCCAGACGATCGAAGAGCAGCTCATCCTCGATCGCGGCGTGCGAGGCCAGGCCAGAGGCGGGCAGCGCCGCCATCTCCCGCAGCTCGGTCGCACCGCTGGCGGTGGGCACCGCCTCGTCGAGCCGGGCGAACTGGGCGTAGAAGACACCGTGCTCACCCAGGAGCGCATCGGTGATTTTCATGGCTGTCTCCGATCAGGGAATCACCACCGCCCGGATTGCCTCACCGGAGCGCAAGGTGTCCAAGGCCTGGTGGATCTGGTCGAGGCGATAGCGGTGGGTGACCAGCTCCACGACCTTGATCCGCTGCTGCCGCGCCAACTCGATGACCCGCGGATAGTCGACCGGCCGGCAACCCAGCGATCCCAGCACCTCGATCTCGCGGAACATGATCCGGCCCGGGTTCAGCGCGAGAGCCTCCGGGTTGAAGCCCACCAGCACCACCCGTCCCCCGGTACGCACGCTCGCGAAGGCCTGTTCTTGGGTCGCCGATTTGCCGATGGCTTCGAAGGCGACGTCGGCGCCGGTTCCCGTGAAGCGGCGGATCTCGCGGTCGAGCCGATCCACCTTCGATGGATTGAGCCTCACCTCGGCGCCGAATTGCCGCGCCCAGTCGAGCTTCTGCTCGGACAGGTCCACGGCGATGACGCGTGCCCCTACGACAGTTCCCATCTGCACCAGATTGAGCCCCACCCCGCCGCAGCCGAAGACGACCATCCAGTCCCCGGGGACCACCCGGCCGCGGCGTACCACCGCGTGGTACGGCGTGGTGATGGCGTCGGCGATGATGGCGCTCTCGATCAGCGGCACCCCGTCCGGCAGGGCGAAGAGATCCTTGGCGGGGGCCACGACGTATTCGGCGTACCCGCCGTCGAGATTGTTGCCCAGCATCCGGCTCTGTTCGCAAATGTTCTCGCGGCCGGTCCGGCAGAGCGTGCAGTGTCCGCAGGTGAGCACGGCGGGGAGCAGGACACGGTCACCTTCGTGAAGACTGGTGACACCGCTTCCCAGTCCGGCCACGGTGCCGGAGATCTCATGGCCCAGAATGATCGGTGGGGGCTTGAAGGTCGGGGTGCCGTGGTCGATGTAGTGCAGATCAGTATGGCAGACGCCGCACGCGGCCACCCGGACCAACGCCTCCGCCGGGCCTGGGACCGGGGTCGGAACTTCGGTGACCTCGAGCGGCTGTCCTGCGCCGTGGAAAACAGCGGCCCTCATGGCGGCAAATCCCGGTTCCTGCGGGTGTACACCGTCCTGAATTGAAGGAAGATCACCAATTGGCAGTCCCGGCATTCGGGATCCATGCCCTCCAACCGCACCGGATCCGCTACCGCCTCGAAGCCCAGCGATTGGTAGAGCGCCATCGCCTCTTCCGCCCGCCGCGAGTCGGCGACGAACCGGCGTTCCCATCCCGCGGCGACCCGCGCTGGGTCCGGGGCCAGCGCCGCCTCCGTCAGGACCCGTCGTCCCTCGGCCTGGACCACGCCGGCCAGCGTCTCGATCGCTTTGCCGCCAGGCCGGTCCTCGGCGCTCATGATCCCGCCTGGGCCGAGACGCCGTCGTGTCCACCCCGCGCCGCGGCGAGTTTGCGGAGGCGTCGCTCGCCGAGGAGGGCGGCCCCGAGCGCGGCGGTGAACTGGACCAAGTCACCCTCGGGGACGTTCACCGGCTGCTTCAGCTGCTCGCGCACCACCGCTACCATCTTCTGGAAGCGCATGATGCCGCCGATCAGGGTGAACTCCGGCTCCATCTGAACCCGCTTCATGAGTTGCACCGACCGGCCGACCAGGGAGACGATGGCACCGTGCATGATGTCGGCGGGCGGCGTTCCCTCGGAGAGCTGATTGATCACCTCCGATTCCGCAAACACCG
>JBGPJS010000255.1:0-6059 GCA_041485505.1 Gemmatimonadota bacterium
GTGCCCTTCCCGCTCATTCACATCGACACCGCGTTCAAGATTCCGGAGATGATCACCTACCGCGACCGGCTGGCCGCGGAGTGGAACCTGAACCTGATCTACGGCCAGAACCAGGTGGCACTGGCCGAGGGGCGGACCTTTCCCCAGGGGGCGGTGGACCGGATCACCTGCTGCAGCCTGCTCAAGACTCAGGCGCTCAAGCACACCCTGAGCGGCGAGTGGCCCCGCTACCGGTTCAACCACGCCAAGAAGACCTACGAGCTGGACAAGAACACCGAGGCGTTCACCGGGGTCATTGCGGGAGTGCGGGCGGATGAAGAGGGTAGCCGTTCCAAGGAACGCTACTTCTCGCCGCGGACCAACCAGAACGCCTGGGACGTGGGCGACCAGCCCCCGGAATTCTGGAACCAGTACAAGACCGAGTTCGCGCCCGGGACCCACGTACGGATCCATCCGCTCCTGGACTGGACCGAGCTCAACATCTGGGAGTACATCGAGCGGGAGAAGATCCCCACGGTCTCGCTCTACTACGATCAGGGCGAGGGGATCCGTTACCGCTCCCTGGGCTGTGGCCCCTGCACCAAGCCGGTGGAGTCCGCGGCGCGCACGGTCCAGGAGATCATCGTGGAACTCAAGACGGGCAAGTTCCACAATATCGCGGAGCGCTCCGGACGGGCCCAGGACAAGGACGACGGCGGCGGTCTCGAGACCCTGAGGAAAGACGGGTACATGTAACTGGGTCAACGGTAAACAGTGAACAGTGAACCGGCCCCTCCCTGCACCCCTGTTCACTGTTCACTGTTCACCGTTCACTGACTGAGGACCGGATGGACTTCTCCTGGACCGCCGAACAACTCGAGTTCCGCCAGGCCATCGTCGAATTCGGGCGCAAGGCGCTGCAGGACGACCTGATCCGCCGGGACAAGGGGGCCGAGTTTTCTCACGAGCTGTGGCGCCGCTGCGCCGAGTTCGGCATTCAGGGACTCCCATTTCCGGAGCAGTACGGGGGTGGCGGCTCCGACATCCTGACGACCATGCTCGCGATGGAAGCGCTGGGCTACGCCTGCCGGGACAACGGCCTCCTCTTCGGCCTCGCGGCCCAGATGTGGAGCGTCCAGATGCCGATCTTCCGGTTCGGCACCGAGGCGCAGAAACAGAAGTACCTCCCCAAGCTCAACAGCGGCGAGTGGATCGGGGCCCACGGCATGAGCGAACCCGATTCCGGCTCCGACGCCTTCAGCCTCAGGACGCTCGCCGAGCCCCGGGGCGACCATTATCTCCTCAACGGCACCAAGACGTTCGTCAGCGAAGCCCCGGTGGCGGACCTCTTCCTGGTCTTCGCGACCATCGACCCTCACAAGGGAGTGCTGGGCCTGACCGGGTTTCTCATCGAGCGGGGGCTGCCGGGGTTCCAGGTCGGCAAGCCGATCGAAAAGATGGGACTCAAGACCTCGCCCATGGCCGAACTGATCTTCGAGGATTGCCGGGTGCCGGCCGAAAACCGTCTCGGCCGGGAGGGGCGAGGCGCCACCGTCTTCAACGATTCCATGGAATGGGAGCGCGGCTGCATCCTGGCCTGCTATCTCGGCGCCATGGAGCGGCAGCTGGAGGCCTGCGTCGCCTACGCCAAGGAACGCCGGCAGTTCGGAAAGCCGATCGCCGAATTCCAGTCGGTGTCCAATCGGCTGGTCGACATGAAGGTGCGGTTGGAGACCTCCAGGCTCCTGCTCTACAAGGGCGCCTGGGTCAAGCAGGCCAACGGGACGGCGGGCGCCGATACCGCGATTGCCAAACTCTACCTCAGCGAGGCCTGGGTCCGATCCTGTCTCGACGCCGTGCAGATCCACGGCGGGTATGGCTTCACCACCGAGTACGAGGTCGAGAGGGACCTGCGGGACTCGATCGGCAGCACCCTCTATTCCGGCACCTCGGAAATCCAGCGCAACCTGATCGCACGGAGCCTGGGCCTCTAGGGAAGCTCCGCGCAAGCAGCCCATCTTTGGGTTCTGTCGTTGCGAGGCCCCGATGGGGCCGAAGCAGCGGCTCACGCCCTATAGCCCCGGAGATAGCTATTTACGTTGAACAATGTCATCCGGCAGAACGCGGTGTTCGAAAAGCCGGCCTCCTCCAGCCATGCCAAAGTCTCCGCAACCGAGTGGTTTCGGCCTTCGGATGTTATGCAAAGCTGAACCAGATCTAGGAGAATGGGCCATCGCTTTGGCGCTCTGGCGGAAGGCTCGTCCAGATACTGGGCCTGCACCACCAGCGACCCTCCAGGGTTTACCGACCGGTACAGACGCTTTAGAAGGCCTCGGCTTGCCGGTTCACCCAACATTTGCAAGGTGTTTGAGACGAGAATGATGTCGTAAGTACCGGGAACCTCGTCCTTCATGACGTTGAGCGGCAGGTAATGAACTCGGTTCCTAACCGGATATCGTGACTGCACCTCCTTGGCAACCTCCAAGACGCCGGGCAGGTCCAGTAGATACAGTTCCAAATCCGGGTTGCGCATTCCGAGATGGAACGCGTACGTCCCCGGGCCGGAGCCGAGATCCAGCAGCGTCTTGCTACCCGATGTGTCCAGGAAGGTGGCGAGCTCCTTCCCCCGGAGTGAGGCATAGTTGTGCATAGCCAGGGCGAAATTCCTGGTGTGTTCCTGGTCTCCGCCCAGATGGGTGGACGGTTCTACAGTCGGACCGCCGTTCAGTATCGCTTGATCCAGTCGCGAGAGGGCGATTTGGAAATAGTCCAGGTTGCGAAGCCAATTCCCCAGGTAGTTTTCCCCAGCCGATGGTGTCAAGACCGACTGACTGGTGGGAGTCAGCCGGAAGTTCGAACCATCGCGTTCGAGGAGCTTCAGTACCACCCCCGCGTTCAGCAGACGGACCAGGAGCTCTGGCCGCGTGCCCAGCGTTGTAGCGAGTTCTGAAACCGACCTGCCGGCATTGTCGAGAAGCTCGAATACCTTGAGTTTGAGCAATGCAGAAAGGACGCTCGACTCAAAGAAGCCCTCTGCAATTCTCAGTACCTGAATCTGATTGCGAATCAGAGCCGTGTCGGGCAGTCCTGCCGTTGATTCATTCACTCGAGGTTCCTTTGGTATTCCGACCCTATTCCTGGCGGGAGAAGCTTATCTCGGCCCACCTGAGCATGCTATCGCTGGTGGACCAGCTGGAAAACGTGAGCCGGAATCGAGGATGCCTCTACCATTTTTCGATCCTCACCTTCCTGGCTGGGCCGCGGTCCGTTACCCAGCCCGGTGCAGTCCGAAGTGGCTAAGGCAAGGAGATCATTGTGGAGTAGCAGTATGCTGACACCCCTGTGGGAACGGGGCAACAGGCCGCCGCTCGAAGCCAAGTACCAGGTCAGCCCATGTCCCCAACATCTTGTGCCACAATAGGTTGAAGCACCAATTCCAGCTTCTGGCGCTGGCACGAGCGTCGCTGTAGATCGGGTCACCAATCCTTTCAATCACTCCGAACGCCACCCACCGTGGCGCGGGCACCTCGGAGCACTTGGCCTCACGGTGAGGGCGGCGGGTCGCTGACGGTCCCGGTCCGGCGTCCTCGCTGCGACTTGTCTCCCAGAGTGGAGTCGACGATGACGGCAACCGTGGGTGAAGCGGCCAGCCCGGCGCCTTCGGCAGCGACCAGCCTGAGCCGCAGCAACACGGACAGCCTCGTCAGACTGCTGGCTATGGTAGGCCAGCTGGTGCTCGTCGTCGGTCTGGTCCGTCTCTTCCAACTGGAGAGCCGGACCTTCTTCAATGTTCTCGTGTTGGCCTCGGTCGGCTTCGTGGTCCACGCGGTCCTGCCGCTCCGCTTCCGGCTCCCGTTCTTTGCACTGCTGTCTCTGGCCGCGGTTGGTCTTGCGTTCGGCATCAGCGGCGGGCTCTGGCTGGTGGGGATCGGCGCCCTGCTCATCGGGATCTGTCATCTCCCCCTGGGATTCTGGCCCCGGGTGATGCTGGTGCTGGTCGCGGCCGGGGTACTCGCGGCGCTCCGGAACCAATGGCTCCCCAGTGCGGTACCCGCGCCGGTTTGGCCGATCCTGGGTTCGATGTTCATGTTCCGGCTGGCGCTCTATCTGCACAGCCTGCGGCACCGGGAGGTGCCCTTCAGCCTGGCCCGCTCGGTGGCGTACTTCTTCATGCTGCCGAACGTCTGCTTCCCCCTTTTCCCGGTGGTGGATTTCAAGACCTTTGCCCGCACCCACTTCGACAGCGACCCCTATCAGATCTACCAGCAGGGAGTGCGCTGGATGGTCCGCGGGATGATCCATCTCCTGCTCTACCGCTACGTCTACTATCACCTGACGCTGGAACCCGCCAAGGTCAAGACCCTGGGTGACGTGGTGCAGCATGTGCTGTCGACCTTCTTGCTCTACCTGAAGGTCTCGGGCCAGTTCCACCTGATCGTGGGGATGCTGAACCTCTTCGGCTTCCGTCTGCCGGAGACCCATCATCTGTACTTCCTCTCCTCTGGATTCACCGATTTCTGGCGCCGCATCAACATCTACTGGAAGGACTTCATGATGAAGCTGGTGTACTATCCCAGCTTCTTCCGCCTGCGGCGGTGGGGCAATACCACGGCCCTGGCGGGTGCCACCGTGATCGTCTTCGTCATGACGTGGCTGCTCCATTCCTACCAGTGGTTCTGGCTCCGGGGAAGCTTCCCCGTCACGGCGACCGACATCCTGTTCTGGGGCATCCTCGGCGTCCTGGTGGTGGTGGCTGCGCTCCGGGAGGCCAGCGCGCCGCGCACCCGGGTACGGCGCCACCAGCAGTGGAGCGCCTCACTCGCGCTGCGACGGGTCACCACCTTCACGACCATCGCCATTCTCTGGTCGCTCTGGAGCAGCGAGTCACTCAGCGAGTGGACCGGCATCGTGAGTGCGGCGACCCGAGTGGACGCTCGGGGCATCCTTCTCCTGGTGGGTCTGCTCGCGGGAGGGGTGCTACTGTGCGGGAAGGCGTGGGGCGTGGCGGACCTCAAGGATCTGCAACCCGCCCCGGTCCCCTTGCGGGCCTACCTCCGCTCGGCCGGCCTCACCGCCGGTGCGGCGGCGGCCCTCGTCGTGGTGGCTCAGCCCGGGGTGCAGTCTCTCCTGGGGAGCCAGGTGGCCACCGCGGTCCATTCCCTCCAGGAAAGCCGTCTCAGCTCCAATGACGCCGCCTTGCTCCAGCGAGGCTACTATGAGAATCTGAACAGCGTGAACCGCTTCAGTACCCAGCTCTGGGAGGTGTACAACAAGCGTCCCCCGGATGACTGGGTCCAGTTCATAGAGACACCGGCCCGGCGGGAGCGGGGGGGGCTCCTGGGGTGGGATCTGGCCCCGTCGGTCAGTTTCACCTTCAAGGGCGCGCCTTTTACCACCAATCGGTGGGGGATGCGGGACCGGGACTACGAGCAGCACAAGCCGGCCGGTACCTTCCGGATCGCGGTCGTCGGTCCCTCGTATGTGATGGGTGCGGGGGTACCGGACGGCCAGACCTTCGAAGCGATTCTTGAGGATCGGCTGAACCACGACTTTCCCGGCGGTGACCGGGCTCGGTTCGAGATCCTCAACTTCAGTGTCTCGGCCTACAGCCTGCTGCAGCAGCTCGAGATGCTGCAGGATCGGGTCTGGGGCTTCGAGCCCGATCTGGTGATCGTCACCTGCAATCCCCACGACGGGCGCGGACTGAGCCGCTATCTTGCGACGACGGCAGGCGCGGGACTCCCGATTCCCTACGACCGCCTCCAAAAGGTGATGGCCGATGCCGGGGTGGTCCAGCGGATGGATTCCACCGCCGCCTTCCACCGCCTGATCCCCTTCAGCGACGAGCTGGTGGAGGCTACCATCCACCACCTGATCGGGGCCATCCGCCACCGCGGGATCCTGCCGGTGTTTCTTGCCATGCGACTCCCGACCGAAGAGGCGGGGAGTCTGCCCCGGTGGGCGCGAATTGCGGACGAAGAGGGCGCCGCGGTCATCGACCTGACCGACGCGTTCCAAGGATACGATGAGTTTTCCCTGCGTCTGGCCGAGTGGGACAACCACCCGAACGCCGCGGGCCA
>JBGPJS010000256.1:0-6047 GCA_041485505.1 Gemmatimonadota bacterium
CTTCGGCACCTTCATCAACCAGGGTGAGGTCTGCTCGGCCGGCAGCCGAGTCCTGGTGCAGAAGAGCATCTACAAGAAGTTTGTCGAGGCGGCGGCGGCCAAAGCCAAGACCATCAAGGTGGGGCCGGGACTGGATCGAGAGAACAAGATGGGACCGCTGGTGAGCGCCGAGCAGCGCGACCGGGTGGTGAAATACCAGAAGCTCGGGGCCAAGGAGGCCAAGGTGGCCGCCGGCGGCGGCGTCCCCAAGCAGCACAAGGAAGGGTGGTACGTCGAACCGACCATCTTCTACGACGTCAAGAATTCGGCCCGAATTGCCCAGGAGGAGATCTTTGGCCCGGTCATGAGCGTGATTCCGTTCAAGGATGAGGCCCAAGCCCTGGAAATCGCCAACGCCACGCCCTACGGTCTCGCGGCTGCGGTCTGGACTCGCGATATCTTCAAGGCGTTCCGGGTAGTAAAAGCGCTCGAGGCCGGCATCGTCTGGGTCAATCACATGCAGCCCACCTTTGTGGAAGCACCCTGGGGCGGCTACAAGGCCTCAGGCTTCGGCCGCGAGCTGGGCCACTGGGGGGTCGAGGAATACCTGGAGACCAAACAGGTGTACATCAACCTGGATGAGAAGCCGATCGGGTGGTACTGATCGCGGTCAGGCTCGGCCGAGGCACGCTGGGTCTCACGCCGTACTTATCGCCCCCTCGGGTCCCTGATCCGAGGGGGCGATAAGTAGGGGTACACGCCGAGGGCCGGTTCGGAGCCGCTCACCCTTTCTAGCCCCGCGGCCGATACTTCTCAACTGTGAACCCCTCGACCCAAGGCACTCGCCCAGTACTCCGCACCCCTCGAAATCAGCGCCCGATCGCGTCCGGAATCATCGCCGGGCTCGCCGTGCTCACGGCGGCTTCCTTGAGCGGCGCCGCCCTCTATCTGCGTGCGGTGACGGCCCTGCGGGACGAGGTCCGCAGCAACCTGATCCGGACCGCCTCGGCTGGCGCGGCGGTGGTAGACGGCAATCTCCATCGAACCTTCATCTCTCCCGATCAACAGACCACCCCGGCGTACGAGAAGGCTCTAGCTCCGCTACGGCGGATCCAGCACTCCAGTCCCGACATTGCCTACATCTACACCTTCGTGCTGATGGACGGGGTGGTGCATTTCATTCTGGATGCGGCGCCCGCGGGCGACGCCGACAGCGATGGCGTAGAGGACAAGGCCGACATCATGGAGGTCTACCCCGACACGACGCCGGAGATGATGGATGCACTGCGGAACCAGCACGCCGCCGCGGAAGACCGGTTCACCAGCGACAAATGGGGCACCTATCTCAGTGCCTATGCTCCGTTCTACGACCGGGCGGGCGGGTTCGGCGGCGTGGTCGGCGTGGATCTCAACGTCACCAGCTACACCGCCCAGCTCGGAGGAATGCGCCAAGCGGCCTGGATCGGGCTTGCCATCGCGATGGGAATCTCTTGCGCGGTAGGACTGGTCGTGTTCATGAGTCGACGGTCTGCCGCCCGGGCCGGGCGACAACGGGAGGAGGCCGCCGCACAACTGGAACGGCAGAACGGAGACCTCTCCCGGCTGGTCGGGGAACTCGCCGAAGCCAAGCGCCATGCCGAGCAGGCCGTCGCTGCCAAGTCCGGGTTCCTCGCCACGATGAGTCACGAAATCCGGACCCCGATGAACGGCATCCTCGGGATGCTGAGCCTGATCTTGGATACCGACATTTCCGGAAAGCCCCGGCGTTGGGCCGAGACGGCTCACGGCTCAGCCAACGCGCTGCTCACGATCATCAACGACATCCTCGATTTCTCCAAGGTCGAGGCCGGCAAGCTCACCCTCGAGACCATCGATTTCGATCTTCGGGCCACTCTCGAGGAGGCAACCGAGCTGCTGGCCGAGCGGGCGAACAGCAAGGGACTCGAACTGGTCTCGCTGGTCCACCCGGCGGTCCCGGCGCAGCTGCGGGGTGATCCCGGGCGGCTCCGCCAGATCCTCCTCAATCTGGGCGGCAACGCCGTGAAGTTCACCGAGCGAGGCGACGTGGTCCTCCGGGCGACTCTCGAGGAGGAACGAGACTCTGATGCCCTCATTCGCTTCGAGATCACCGATTCCGGGATTGGCATTTCCCCGGAGGCTCAGGCGGCGCTCTTCCAGCCCTTCACTCAGGTGGATGCCTCCACCACGCGCCGGTACGGAGGGACGGGCCTCGGGCTTTCGATCTGCCGGCAACTGGCCGAGCTGATGGGCGGAGCGATCGGGGTCCGCAGTATCCCCGGACAAGGGAGCACCTTCTGGTTCACCATCCGGGCTCAACGGGGCCAGGCAACGGTCCCGCAGCTGCCGGGTCCGGGCATGGATCTCGCCGGTCTGCGCGTGCTCATCGTGGATGGCAACGCCGCCCCCTGTACCAGGCTTTGCGAACAAACCGACGCCTGGGGCATGAAGAGCGCCTCAGCGGAGGACGCAGTGCGGGCTCTGGGGATCTTGAAAGCGGCCGCGGCGGAAGGAGCACCCTTCGCGGTCTCCCTGGTAGACCTCGATCTCCCTGGGATGGACGGGATCGCCCTCACTCGCATGGTGAAGGACGACCCGGCCCTGGTCGGAACCAGGCTGATTCTTCTTACCGCCATCGGGCAGCCCGGTCATGGACGCCGAGCCCAGGAGGCGGGTGCCTCGGCCTACCTCACGAAACCGGTGCGGGGATCAGCGCTGCGTGAATGCGTTGCGGCCGCGATGGCCCAGCCTTCGCCGGGGAAAGAACCGGATGGCCCGCCGGGGACGCTCATCACCCGACATACCATCGCCGAGGCTCGAGCCCGCCGTCGGGCGCGGATCCTCCTGGCCGAGGACAACCTGGTGAATCAGATGCTCGCGGTCGAGCTGCTGGAGCGGGGGGGATACCGGGTTGATGTGGCTTCCAACGGACGCGAGGCGCTGGAGGCTCTCCAGCGGACGCCGTATGCGCTCGTGCTCATGGATTGCCAGATGCCGGAGATGGACGGCTTCGCGGCGACTGCTGCGATCCGCGCGACGGACACCAACGGCTCCCGGCCCCCGATCATCGCGATGACCGCCAACGCCATGCAAGGAGACCGGGAGCGCTGCCTCGCGGCCGGCATGGATGACTATCTCACCAAACCGATCAACCCGGAGCAGCTCTACGCGACCATCGAGCGCTGGCTCCCCGAGGACGATGTCGGGAAGCCGGAGGAGGAGATCGCTCCACCGGCGGCCCCGGCGGCACCGACGGTCAATCGGGCTCCAATCAACCTGGCCCAGTTACAATCGCTCGTGGGTGAAGACCCCGCGCGGACCCGGAAGTACCTGCGACTGTTCGTGACCTGCTCGGAGCCCGCGCTGGCGGCCCTGGGCGAGGCGATTCGGGCCCGGAACGATGATGCCATGCGCAGGCAGGCCCATAAGCTCAAGGGCTCCTGCGCCAACGTGGGCGCGGAAGCCATGGCGGAGATGGCCGGAGCCGTCGAAGCCATGACCGCGAAGGTGAGTTGGTCGGCCGTGGAAGATCTCTGCGTGCAGCTGGGAGAATCCTTCGAACATGCCCGCGCCTTCGCGCAGGCCTATTGAAGCGGGGATATGATGGTGGAGCCGGAGCCGATCCTGAGGGCAGCCTCGATCCTGGTGGTGGATGACGATCTGTTCGCGCTCAATCTCCTGGACGAGCTGATCACCGGTTTCTCGGGAAGTCACGTCGCAGCCTGTGACAGCGCGGAGGAGGCCATCGCGTGGTGTCGGGATCACACGCCCGACGTGGTCGTCACCGACTATCAGATGCCGGGAATCGACGGCCTCCAGTTCCTCACCCACCTTCGCTCCCAGGAAACCACCCGGGAGGTCCCGGTCATGATGGTCACCGCGCTCGACGACCGCGAGATCCGGCGCCGGGCACTCGATCTGGGTGCCAACGACTTTCTGAGCAAGCCGCTCGATGCGGCCGAGGTGAAAGCCAGGCTCCGGAACATGATCCTGGTCCGCCAGGCCCAGCAGTTGCTCGCCAATCAGACCCGTGAGCTAGGCTGCCAGGTCCGTCTCGCCACCTCGCGTCTGGCCGGAAGAGAGCAAGAGATCGTCCTCCGCCTCTGCCGCGCCGCCGAGTTCCGGGACTGGGAGAGCGGAGAGCACCTGGTGCGGGCGGCCCACTACGCCCGGATCATCGCGCGGGAACTTGGCCTCACCGCCGGGGACCAGGAACTGATCTTCCTCGCGACTCCCATGCACGACGTGGGCAAGATCGGCATTCCCGATCACATCCTCCTCAAACCCAGCCGCCTAGACGATTCCGAATTCGCGTTCATGAAGCAGCATACCGTCATCGGGCACCGGATCCTGGGCGGAAGCGAGGCCGAGCTGTTACAGATCGCCGCGGAGATCGCCTTGAGTCATCACGAGCGATTCGACGGAGCCGGTTATCCCAACGGCATCCGGGGGGAAGCGATTCCCCGCTTCGGCCGTATCGTCGCGATCGCGGATGTCTTCGATGCCCTGCTCTCCCACCGTCCCTACAAGATGCCGTGGAGCGTCGACGCGGCCGTCGCACTGGTCAGGGAGGGGGCCGGCACCCAATTCGACCCGGCCTGCGTCACCGCCTTCAACCGGGGGCTCAGCGAGATTCTCACGGTTGTGGAGCAATTCAAGGATACCGGGCCCTCCGGCTTGGCGTTCGCCCCCACGCCCATGCTCGGGGTTTCGGACAGCACCCGATCGCCCAGGATTGAGATCCAGGAGGGTCGGCACGGCCTGGTGCTGAAGTGAGTGGCCGAGTTACGGCTTGACTGCCACCTCGACGAGAAGCCGATCGGGTGCTACTGACCGGTGAGCGGTAAGCGGCAACCGAGCGGCCCTTCGGGCGCGCTTATGAACAACGGCGCGCCCCGGCCGCGAGGAAGTCCTTTAGGATGAGCGGTAAGCGGGTTGTTCCCGCCAAGACTCAACCCTCCCAGGTCGAGGACCCGGAGGGTTGAGTCGTCGTTGCGGTCTCTCGAGCCCGTCAGCCGTCGATCGGAATGAATGGCTTCGGTTTCGGAATCGGCGGATTCTTGGCGTCGATCGGACCGATGCCACCCTTCACCCGCTCGGCCTGCTGGTCCTTCATATCCTTCTCCGGCAGGTCCTTCAGATCCTGCTTCTCGTTCGCGCTCATGGTGTGCTCCTTCTGGTGTGGTCGTTCCCACTCTGCTGTTCCAGTGGCCCCTGCCATCCATCGGCTGGTCAGCTGTCGATCGGCTGGAATGGCTTCGGTTTCGGAATCGGCGGATTCTTGGCGTCGATCGGACCGATGCCACCCTTCACCCGCTCGGCCTGCTGGTCCTTCATATCCTTCTCCGGCAGATCTTTCAGGTCCTTGTTCTCGTTCGCGCTCATGGTGTACTCCTTCTGGTAAGGGTTCTGTCGATAGCGCACTAGTAGCACGACACGCTTCCCCCCGCGGGGACGAGGATGTAGGAAACCTGGTCGTTGTTCCCCAGGTACACGTCCTCCTCCGGGGTGCCATTCAAATGGGATATCCACGCGTGCAGGCGATAGACTGTATACGGCTTCGCTATGGGCGGCCGGACGCCGCCAGGATAGAATACTCGAAACCCTCCGATCAGGACATTTTGGAACGGGGCCGGCGGTGCCACGCCCTTGGTCGTGCCGCAGAAAAAGACGGCCTGGTTGGGATTCATGACCGTCAGATTGCCGTATTGGGTGACGTGACCCGTGGTGCCCACGTTGCCGAGTAACAGCTGAACGTTGACCTCCCACCCTCCCGGAATGCTCCTCGGACTCAAGTGCGCGGTGTCGCCAGGAAGGATCTGCGTCGTGGCGCCCGCCTGTCTCAGCAGGACGTAGTAGTCCGGTCCCGTGGCCGAGGCAGTGACACTCGCCATCGCGGCAGCCGTCTTCACCGGCGAGGATTGAGTGAGGTCCGCGGCATCACCGCAGGCGCCCGTGAAGAGCGCTACAGCGCCGAGACTCAGGCAGTTGAGGAAGCGACGACTCCGAGACATACATTCCCTCCGATTGAGTAGTGGTGGCCCCGCTTC
>JBGPJS010000257.1:0-6021 GCA_041485505.1 Gemmatimonadota bacterium
AAGCTGATGAAGGCGATCGTGGTACAGATGTCGTGCAGGGTCGCGAGCACCGCCGCCACGCCGAAGCGCCACTCGAAGCGGTAGGCCAGGTAGGCCAGCACCGCGAAGAACGAGAGGAAAATCAGCAGAAAGGCCTGCTGCCGGAGCTCCCCGCCCACCTTGGGCCCCACCGCCTCGGTCCTCCCAACGCACCAGTTCTGTCCGGTGGCGATGCTGGTGCCGGCCGCTGGGCAGGTGCTCCCGCCCTCACCCAGGACCTTGCGAATGGCTGCCTTCACCGCGCTGGCCGTGGCCTGGGTGTTGTTGGCATCGGAGCCCGCCACCACGATCCGGGCCCGGATGGTGTATTCCGTGTCGGACCCGAACGACTGGATCTCGGAGCCCGGGATTCCCCCCTGGTCGAGCCCGGTCCGGAGCGAACCCACGTCCACCTTCTTGGTGGTGGTGATCTGCACCAGGGTGCCCCCGGTGAACTCGATGCTGTAGTTCAAGCCGAAGGTGGACAGGAAGACGATGCCGAGGAACAGGATGACCCCGGTAATACCGTACGCGTACCGCCGGAGCCCGATGAAATCGTAGTTGGCTTTCGCGAAGATTCGGATCATTAGATGCTCAGGGTGGTCATGGCCGGCTGCTTCTCCAGCCAGATCATGTAGAAGGTGCGGGTCACATAGACCGCCGTGATCATCGAGGCGAAGATCCCCATGATCAGCGTCACCGCGAAGCCCTTGACCGGTCCGGTACCGAATTGGAAAAGAAAGAGCGCCGTGATGACCGTGGCCAGATTGGAGTCCACGATCGCGTTCATGGCATGCTTGAACCCCTCATCGATCGAGAGCCGAACCGTCTTACCCAGCGCCAACTCCTCGCGGATCCGCTCGAAAATCAGGACGTTGGCGTCGACGGCGATGCCGATCGACAGCACGATCCCCGCCAAGCCAGGGAGTGTCAGCGTGGCGTCGAGAATCGAAAGTCCGCCCAGGGTAAAGAGGATGTAGAGGGCCAGCGCCAGCACTGCGAGGGCGCCACTCAGCCGGTAGTAGCCGATCATGATGAGCACCACGAGCCCGGTCCCCACCAGCCCGGCGAGGACCCCCTTGTTGATCGAGTCGGCGCCCAGGCTGGCCCCTACCTGACGCTCCTCGACGATCTTGAGCGGGACCGGCAGAGCCCCGGCCTTGAGGGTGAGTGCCAGGTCCCGGGCTTCCTGGATGCTCTTGCCTCCCATGGTGATCTGTCCGCGGCGGTCGATCCGCGACTGGATGACCGGGGGCCGGCCCTGGACCCGATCGTCCAGGATGATCGCCATGAAGTCCCCCACATGCTTGGCCGTCCCCTCCCCGAACCTCCGGGCCCCTGCGTGATCCAGCTCAAATTCGACGATGGCGCCGTTGGTCAACGGATCCAGATTCTCCTTCGCATCTACCAGGCTGGAGCCCGTCACCATCGGCTTGTCCTCGACCACATACAACAGGTAGTAGGCCTGGGTGCCGACGCTGATTTCGGAGCCGGACCAGCGCCATTCGACGCTCCGCGGAAGCAGCCGGGCGATCTCGGGCAACCGGAGCAGGCTGTCCACCCGTGGCTGGGCGGTCTTGGGCACCAGGTATTCCCCCGGCATCGGCGAGAAGCCCGCCGCCGCCCCCGCCTGGATCAGGCTGCTCAGTTCACCCCCGATGACGAAGCTGGTGTCCTGGGTGGAGTCCTTCCCCTTGCCGGCGCCCTTCTTCCCGGTATCGCCGCCCTGGAGCAACTGCTGCACCGTGGAGGGACCCTTGGCAGGTTCGACCCCGGTGCTGGTGTCGACCTTGATCCCGAGGTTCTTAAGTTCCCGGTCCATCGCCGGCAACGCCTTCTCGAGGGCGCCGGTCCGGTCGGTGATGCGGAACTCGAGGAAGGCGCTTCGCTGTACGATCCGTTTCGCCCGCTCCGGGTCAGTCTCGCCCGCCAGCTCGACCACGATCCGCTCGTCGCCTTGCTTCTGGATCACCGGTTCCTGCGTCCCCAGTTCATCGATCCGCTTGCGGAGCACGGTGAGAGCCAGATCGATGTCCTTCTTGGGGTCGGCGGAGACCCGCTTGGACTGGTCCAGTTCGAGGGCCAGATGCATCCCGCCCTGGAGGTCGAGCCCGCGCTTGAGCGGCACGTGGCGTTCGACGGTGTCCCTGATGGCGCCGGTGGCGGGGTCCCGCTCCCGGACCTTGAGGTCCCGGGGATAGAGCGAAAACAGCGACGCCAGGATCAGGACGCCGATGATGATCAGGCGGGAACGAATGGTTGAGAACATCGTCGAGGATTCAGGCGTGTGACACGCGGCTAGGGTCCGCGGCGCGCAGCACTCGCTGCGCCCGTTCGCGATCGCGCTCCAACTGCTCCATCAGTTGCCTCGGGCCCGCAAACTGTTGCACGTCCCGGAGCCGTTCCACCCACTCCACCTTCACCCACTCATCGTACAGGTCCGCGTCGAAGGCGAACAGATGCGCCTCGATGGAACGGCCGCCGTCCCCGAAGGTCGGCTTGCTGCCCTGGTTGAGCATCGCAGCCAACCGTCCACCTTTCCACTCGACCCAGGCGGCGTAGACGCCATCAGGTGGGAGCAGCTTCCGGGGCGGTACCTCTCCCAGGTTGATCGTCGGGATGCCGAGGGTCCGCCCCCGCCCGGCTCCCCGGACCACCCGGCCACTCACCGAGTAGGGCCGCCCGAGTTGCCGTGCCGCCGTCACCAGATCGCCCCCGGCCACCGCGCGCCGGATGTGAGTGCTGGAGATCGGCAGCCCGTCCGTGAGCACCTCACCCACCACGTCGACTTCGAAGCCGTCCTCGAGGCCCAGCCGCTTGAGCGTTTCCGCGTTCCCGCTCCGCCCCCGACCGAACCCGTGATCGTGGCCGATCACCAACTCCCGCATCCCGCAGCGGCCGATCAACACCTCCCGAACAAACCGCTCGGGACTATACCCCGCCAGCTCCCGGTCGAACCGCAGGAAGACCACGTAGTCGAGGTCGGTCTGCGCCAGCGCCTCGCGCCGCTCGGCGCCGGTGGTCAGGAGCGGGGGCGCATACTGTGGATTCACCACCTCGAGCGGGTGCGGCTCGAACGTCACCAGGACACTCTTGCGTCCGCCCACCCGGGCCCGCTCGGCGATTTCCTGCAGCACGGCCCGATGCCCGAGATGGACCCCGTCAAAACTGCCCACGGTGACGGTGGTGCCGCCCGCGAGCCGCGGGAGATACAGCATCAGGCGCTCTCCAGCACGACTCGGGGCCGGAGCCATTCACCATCCGCTTCCGCCACGGCGATGACCTCACCCAATCTGGTCATCACCACACGGACCGCCGAACTGCCGGCGATCGTCAGGGAGTCCGGGAGGGACCGACGGACCGCTTTCCCCTGGGCCACCTCTCTCACCTCGGCCTCGGTCAGCTCCACCGCCGGCAGATGCCCCACGGCCGCCAGCGGGGGCAGGACCGGCGTGTCGGCCGAGAGTTGAGCCAGCGGCACCGCATCGTGAATCGAGAGCTGGCCGATCCGTTCACGCCGGAGTGCCGTCAGATGGGCCCCTACTCCGAGTCGGTCGCCCAGGTCCCGGGCCAGTGCTCGAATGTAGGTCCCGGGGCTCACGGTGGTCCGAAAGGTGACGGCCGGCGGCTCGTATCCGAGGAGTTCCGCCGAATACACGGTCACCGCAACCTCCGGCAGCTCTGATATCGCTCCTCTTCGGGCCAGCCGATAACTCCGTTCTCCCCCCACCTTCTTGGCCGAGTACGCCGGCGGTCGCTGCAGGTAGTCCCCTACGAAGCTGGTCAGCGAGGCCCGGACAGCTGCCACCGTCACGTCCGCCGTTCCCGCCGCTTCCGCCCCCACCACCTCTCCGGTGTCATCATCCGTCGTCGTCCGGACCCCCAGCCGAGCGGTGGCCAGGTAGGTCTTGGGTTGTTGCTCGACAAACCGTGCCAACCGGGTCGCCTTGCCCAGGAGCATCACCAGGAGGCCGGTCGCGAACGGGTCCAGAGTTCCGGTGTGTCCCACCGCACGCAGGTGATAGACCTTCCGGACCCGCGCCACCACATCGTGCGAGGTCAGCCCCGCCGGCTTATCGACGAGGAGCGCGCCGGTCAGTCCGGGGTCTCCCGCTTGATGTCCGCCAACACGGCGTTGATCCGGGCCGCGTGCTCCATACCCCGGTCCAACTCGAAGTGGAGCTCGGGCACCACGCGGGTCCGCAGCGACTTGGTGAGCTTGGCACGGAGAAAGCCGGCGGCGCTGGCGAGCCCTTCGAGGGCCCTGGCCTTCTCCGCGTCATCTCCCATGACACTGACCCGTACCTTAGCATGGGAGAGGTCGTTGGTGATCTGCACTCCGATCACGGTGACGAACCCCACCCGGGGATCGCGGATTTCATTCACCAGCGTCTCCGCCACCACCTGACGAACCGTCTGGGCGGCCTGCTCCGGACGGCGGGAATGTGCTTTCATAGGTACGACACCGCTGTTTCAATGATACGAACGCCATCCGCCGCTTCGATCAGGCGATCGGCGGAGCGCAGAGTTTCCTCCAACACGGAGCGTTTGGTGCCCAGCACCGCACACGCTATCCCCGCCCGCTGCCACAGGTCCTGATGTTCAGTCTCGGCCACCGAGAGGTTCAGCGAACGCCGGAGCCCCAGCTTGAGTGGCGCCAGCACGCTGCGCTTGTCCTTGAGCGATTGGCAGCCTTCGAGGTGGAGGTCCCAAGTTTGGACGGCGATCAACATGGGATTCAGGATTCAGGAGTCAGGGGTGAAGGGGCGGGCCCTAGCCCGACGCCGGGAACCGGGAGCCCTCGGCTCACCGCCCCCAGAGTCCTGAACCCTGACTCCAGAATCCGCCCTTCACGCCGACCCGCCGCCGGCCGCAGACTCCGCCAGCGTTCGCTTCACCGCCTCCATCCGGAACGCCTCGATCATGTCGCCCACTTTGAGGTCGTTGAAATTCTCGATCCCGATGCCGCACTCCAGCCCTTCCCGAACTTCCTTGACATCGTCCTTGAAGCGCTTGAGGCTGGAGAGGCTGCCGGTATACACCGGGACTCCGTCGCGGATCACCCGAACCTTGGCCGTGCGCTGGATGATACCTCCCTTCACCATGCAGCCCGCGATGGTGCCGACCTTGCTCACCTTGAAGAGCTGCAGCACCGAGGCCTCGCCCAGAACGGTCTCCTTTTCCTCGGGCTTGAGCATCCCCTCCAAGGCGTTCCGCACATCCTCCACCGCCTCGTAGATGATCCGGTAGGTACGCACGTCCACCTGCTCCCGTTCCGCGGCGGCGCGGGCGTTGGAATCGGGGCGCACATGAAAGCCGAGAACGATGGCGCCCGAGGCCTTGGCCAGCAGGATATCGCTCTCGGTGATGGCGCCGACTCCCCGGTGCACCACCTCCACCCGGACCTCGCCGGTGCCGAGCTGGGCCAAGGCGTCGGCCAACGCTTCGGCGGGGCCGCCCTGGTCGGCCTTGATGATGATCCGCAGCATCCCCACCTGTCCCTGGGCCAGCTGCCGGCTCAGATCCTCCAGCGAGCTGCCTCGGCTGCCGCGACGATTCTGCGCTTCCCGCTCCAGCCGCTGCCGCTTCTGCGCGATTTCCCGAGCCTCGACCGCATCGGCCACCACCGAGAAGCTGTCACCGTTGGAGGGAACCCCCTCGAAGCCCAGGATCTGCACCGGCACGGACGGTCCCACTTCCTTGACGGTCTTGCCCCGCTCGTCGTAGAGCGCGCGAACCCGGCCGGAAAATTTCCCGCAAATGAAGTTCTCTCCCACCTTGAGGGTGCCCTTCTGCACCAGGATTGTCGCGAGCGGGCCCTTGCCAGGGTCGAGGGTGGCTTCGATGACCGTCCCGCTGGCCCGGCGATTGGGATTGGCCTTGAGGTCGAGCAGCTCGGCTTGCAGCAGAATCTGCTCGAGCAGCGTGTCGACGTTGGTCCCCTTCTTGGCGGAGATGGTGGTGGAGAGGACTTTGCCACCGAACTCCTCCAGCACCACGTTG
>JBGPJS010000258.1:0-6000 GCA_041485505.1 Gemmatimonadota bacterium
AGCTCGACCGCGCGGCCGAACGATTCCGCCGCGTCACGGAGACTGCCATACCCCACCCGGGTGCCGAGGTTGAGCGGCTCCGCGGCGAACCAACGCCCTTCGGCGACCTTGGCGAGGCCCCGGGCGTACCAGGGCCAGGGCCAGGCTGGGCGGTAGTCGGCGGCCTGGTCGAAGGAGCTGGCCGCTCGGCCGTAGTAGCGGCCGTCGCTGAGTTCACCGAGCCTGAGGCGGACCAGTCCTCGGTGCATATCGATCAGGGCCCGGTCGGCACTGTCGGCGGGATGCTGATCGAGAGCCCGTTCCAGCCGCCGCAGCGCGAGGGTGTCGGTGACGGCATTGAGGGAATCGCGGAACGCCTCGATGGCGACGCGTTGCCGCGGTGATTGCGCGACAACCTTTGCCGTGCCGACAACGACGGTCAGCGCGGTGACGATACAGGGAAGCGGCCGCAGATGGACGCAGATACCCGCAGATCGGTTCATTTAGTACCGCGCACTCCCGACGCCAGTGTTACTTAACTGAAGAATGAACCCGCTTTTCGGCGTAGGCTACCTCAGATATAACGTGAAAGGCGGGGAGCTGGCCAACGGAGGGAGCGAGCTGCACGCAGATCGGTTCGCTCAGTACCGTGAACTCCCGACGCCGGTGTTGCTTAACCGAAGAAGATGAACCCGCTTTTCGGGGTAGGCTACCTCAGATATATCGTGAAAGGAGGGGAGCTGGCCAGCGAAGGGAGCGATCTGCGTTTTTCTGCGGTGATCTGCGGCTTCTGCTCAGCCCGGCCATTCCTCCAGCTTCGTCGTCCGCCGGAGCGCCTCGGGGTGCCGGCGGAACCAGGACAGGATCAGCAGGATCTCGTCGAGATGTTGATGGGGCAGGGGACCGGGGGCGGGAGCCGGCTGGCGCAGTTCGTCCCGTACCACCGCCGCAAAGGCCTCGCGCTCGAGTGGGGTCTCCGGAAACGGATAGCTGGCGCGGACCACTCCGTCCCGGATCAGGTAGGCTCGGTCATCGCCGAAAGCACCGGCGTCACGGTAGACAAACCGGAGCATGTCCACCGCGAGCCGAGCGCGGACGGTGGCGCCAAGGAGCCACTCCAGCCGCTCGAATCGCTCCCGCCATTTGGCGGCCCGCTCGAAGTCGGCGTGTTCCGCCGCCCCCTGCATGGAAGCCACCACGTGGTCCAGGGGTTGGATGGTGCGCCCCTCGAGGAAGGCAACCGCGGTCTCGACCCGCCGGTGGTAGTCCCGCTGCGACACGAAACCGGCACAGGGGCCGGTGCAGGTTCCGAAATCGTGCCGCATACAGGCGGCACGGCGAGATTGGTCGAAGAGATCGCCCTGGCCGGCATAGACGATCGGCATGGTCGCGGCACAGTCTCTGAGCCCCAGCTGATCGTTCAGCGTCCGGACGGCCTCCTCCACCCGGCCCGCTGAGAGAAAGGGGCCGTAGCAGCGACCCTCCTCGCGGCCCGGGGAGGTGCCGCTGGTGATCCTGGGTGCGGAGCCGCCGGAGACGCGAATGAACACCGTTCGGCGGGTGCGGTTGAGTTGGTGGTTGAGGGGGGGACGGTGGCGGCGGATCTGGCGCAGTTCACCCAGGTACGCGGCGAATTCACTGGGGACGTAGTCCCATTCGATGTTCCCGGCCGCGTAGAGGATCCGCGCGGCCTTGTCCTCCGGATAGGGGGCGCGAAAGTACGAGAGGAGCCGAGCTCGGAGCCGCTTGGCCTTGCCCACGTAGACCGTGCGGCCGGCAGGGTCCACCATCCGGTACACCGCGGGCCGCTGCTCGGCCAGCCGGCTCACCCGCTCCCGCAGCAGGTCGAGATCAGTGGCAGGAAGGGCCAGGGCGGTGAGCGTATGGGCGGCCATGCTGGAATATGTGGCAGGTAGCAGGTAGTAGGTAGCAGGCAGTAGTGGCAGGTAGCAGGTATTGGGTGGCAGGTAGCAGGTGTGAGAAATCAGGGGCCAGGTGGTTGGGCTCAAGATTGAGGCTTTCAACCTGCTACCTGCTACCTGCTACCCTACCCGCCACCTGTCACCTGTCACCTGCCACCTACAACCTGCTACCCGCTACCTGCTACCTACCGCTGACACCGATGACAAAACACCGTGATTCGGGCATCGATTGCGTGGGTGCCCGACAACCGGGTGCCGCAGCGTTTACAGGGCTCACCCTGGCGTTCGTAGACAAACAGCTCCAGCTGAAAACTCCCGGGCTTGCCGGTGCCGGTGCGATAATCTCTGAATGTCGTCCCCTCGGCGTCGATCGCGGCCTGCAAGATTCGGCGGACTTCGGCGTGCAGGCGCCCCAATGCGTCCGGGCCGACCTGGTCGGTCCGCTTGGAGGGGTCGATCCCGGCGGCGAAAAGCGCCTCGTTGGCGTAGATGTTTCCCACTCCGGCCAGGTGCCGCTGGTCCATCAGCGCTTTCTTGATGGCCTGGCGAGTGCCCGCCATCGCGGTGCGGAACCGATCAGCGGTGAAGTCCGGATCGAGTGGCTCCGGCCCGATGGACCCGCTGTATTTCTCCCAGCCCTTGGCATCCAGGAGCAACAGGGTTCCCAGCCGCCGGACGTCGCTGTAAATGAGAGTGCGACCGTTGTCTAGGCTGGCGCTGAGGACCGCGTAGCGTGACTCCTCCGGCGGGATCGTCTTCCCGAAAACGATGAGCGATCCCGTCATCCCCGGCTGGACCACGAGCCGGAGACCGTCGAAGTGGATCACCGCATGTTTGGCTCGGCGGGAGACCGCGGTGACCCGGGCGCCCCGAAGAGACTGGAGCAAGCGCCGCTTGCTGACGCCCCGGAGCACGTCGCTATGAGTGAGGGATACGTGGTGGAAGGTCCGGCCGGTCAGTACGGGGCGCAGATCCCGCACGATGGTCTCGACTTCGGGAAGTTCGGGCATGGTAGTAAGGGATCAGGAATCAGGCATCAGGCATCAGGCATCAGGAGTCATGAGCCCAATCCCCTCTCAGCACCCAGCACTCAGCACCCAGCACCCAGCACTCATCTTTGAATGGGCCACCCCGCCGTGCTCCGCACCCGCCCGGCCTCGCGCCAGCCGATGTCCGGCCGGAACAGTTTTCCGTCGTACTGAATCGCCGCCGCGACGGCGCGGCTTCGAGCCTGGGCCTCCACGAACGCGGGGGCGACGGCAGTGACCGTCAGTACCCGTCCCCCATCCACTCGGAGGACCTCCTCCTCGTCTCGCCGGGTCCCGGCCTGAAAAACGGTGACACCCTCCGGCAGCTCGTCGGGGATCGTGATCGCGGCCCCCTTCTCCGGGTTCTCCGGATACCCCCGCGACGCGAGCACGGTCGTGACCGACGCGGCGGAGTGCTGACAGCTGATCGCCGACGGCTTCCCACCCCTGGCCACCCGCTCGATGCACTCCGTCAGCCCATCCATGATGAGGGGCAGAATGACCTGGGTCTCCGGGTCGCCGAAGCGGCAGTTGAACTCCACCACCCGGGGCGCCCCGGACGGTGTCACCATCAGGCCGGCATAGAGTACCCCGTTGTAAGGGGTCCCCTCGCGCCGGAGCTGGTGCAGCGTGGGCTGGAAGACCAGGTCGATGGCGCGGGCGATCAGCTCCGGCGTCGCGAGACTTACCGGGCTGTAGGCCCCCATACCGCCGGTATTGGGTCCGGTGTCCCCTTCGTTCAGCCGCTTGTGATCCTGTGCCGGTGGCAGAATGACGACCTCGTGACCATCGGTGATCGCGAGAATCGAAAGCTCCTCTCCCTCCATGAATTCCTCGATCACCACCACCTTGCCGGCGTCGCCGAACTTTCCTTCGCCCAGCATGGCGGAGATGGCGTCGTTGGCCTCGGCGCGGGTGTCGCAAACAACCGCCCCCTTGCCCGCGGCCAGGCCGGACGCTTTGACCACCAGCGGCTGGGAATGGCGGCCGACATGGCGGCGGGCTTCGATCAGGCTGGTGAAGGTCTGGCTCGCGGCGGTGGGGACTCCAGCCCGCGCCATGAGTTCCTTGGCAAAGGCCTTGGAGGACTCGATCTCCGCGGCCGCGCGGCTGGGCCCGAACACCGCTCTCCCCTCGGCGCGGAGCCGGTCGGCCAGCCCCGCCGCGAGCGGGGCCTCGGGTCCAATGATGCTGAGGTCGATGCCGTAGCCATCCGCCGCATCGGCCAGACGGTCGATGTCCGTGGCGGAGATCTTGAGGTTGGTGGCCAGCTCGGCGGTCCCCGGATTGCCGGGCGCGCAGTAGAGGTCGACGGCGCTGTTTTCCCGGCGGAGGGCCCAGCAGAGCGCGTGCTCCCGCCCTCCGCCGCCGACGACCAGGATTCTCACCGCTTCTGCGCCTGCCGGAACGCCTCGCCCACTCGCTCGGCCGCCTTCTTGGCCGCCTCGACGACGTGGCCGACGGTTTCCTTGGCTTCCTTCGCGTAGTAGCTGCCGGCGTCGGAAAGGTCATCCTTGAGCGGGCGGGCTTGGGTCTCGGGGCCGCGACGGACGTACTCACCGTTCAGGATCCGGTCGTAGTCGCCTGCGGCAACCCACTGCTGCAACTCGGCCGCCCGCACCGTGTGCATCGGGTGGCTCAGCGCGAAGGTGTTGAGAATCTTGTAGACCACATCCAGTCCCTCGTTGCTGGCCAGGTACTCATGGGCCTGGGCCATGAAGGCATCGAGGTTCATCTGCCCCGCGTTCATCTGCCCCCGGCTGCCACCCGCCATCCTCATGAAAAGCCGCTGTGACGCCATGACATCCTGCGCGCCCAGAAGGCCCGCCCGGTCGGCGGAGAGCTCCGCTTTCCGGGACCACTCGAGAATGGCCAGGCGGATCGGCAACAGCGCGATGCCAGCCAGGAAAGGGAGGGCGGAGAAGCTTACCAGGAGCAGGATCTCCGCGATGGTGCGATAGAGCGCGTGGCCGCTTACGACATGGCCCACCTCGTGGGAAATCAGAACCCGCATCTCGTCCTCGTCCAGCAATTCAAGTGCGGCGGAGTGCAGGACGATAAATGGATCATCCACCCCATACGCCCCGGCGTTGAAGATCGGGGTCTGGGACACATAGAGCTCAGGGACCACCGGCCAGTCGAAGGTGGTCACGACCTCAATATGAGTGCTCCACAGCCTGGGGAACTGGGATGGGCCCACCCGGACCGCGTTGGCCTGGAACAGGAGCCGGATGCCGCGCTCGCCACCGAGCATGGCGACGATCTTCCGCACTACGTCCTCGAAACCGGGGAGCGTGCGGAGGGTCTGCAACGCCGCCCGGTCGGCGGGATGTTCCCACGAGACGCCCGCGATCTGGGGAAGCGTCTTCCGGGGCCGGGTAGAGGGAACCGATGTGCTCATGAGTGTCTCACTGGTGAAAGGCCAGACTCTGTACGCCGAGCGAAAGGGATGGTTTCATTATGCGACAGGGCGGAAAGCCGGTACGGCGGTACGGCGGTAATCTGGCAGGAAACGTCCGCCGTTCCGCCATGCCGCCGTCCCGTCGACTACCCGGCCATCGCCTGTTCGAGATCCGCCATCAGGTCCGCTGCATCCTCGATGCCGCAGGAGAGCCGTATCAGGCTGTCGGTGAGGCCCATGGCCTGGCGCATCGCGGGGGGCACCGAGGCATGGGTCATACTCGCGGGGTGTCCGATCAGGCTTTCGACTCCACCGAGCGATTCGGCAAGGGCAAACACCCGGGTGCGCTCCACAATGCGCCGGGCGCGGGCCGGATCTCCCACGTCGAATGCAATCATCCCTCCAAATCCGCTCATCTGCCGGCAGGCCAGCTCATGCTGGGGGTGGGAAGGAAGGCCGGGGTAATACAGCTTCGTCACCGCCGGGTGCTGGCTCAGCCATTGGGCGATCCGGCGGCCGTTGGCGTCGTGCTGGCGCATCCGCAGTGGCAGGGTCTTGAGGCCGCGGAGGGCGAGCCAGCAGTCCATCGGTCCCGGCACTCCGCCGGCGGCGTTCTGGATGAAGCCGATCCGCTCCGCCAGGTCATCGCGGCTGGTGATCAGCACGCCGC
>JBGPJS010000259.1:0-5995 GCA_041485505.1 Gemmatimonadota bacterium
AATCCGTTCACGCAGGAGGAGCTCCGAATCCTGTTGTCCCAGTAGTCCTCACCGGGGCGATCTGGGGGCATACCTGGGTTGACACTGCCAACCGCCGCAGGGCAAATTCCTCGTACTCTGCGGGCGTAATTCAGTGGTAGAATGCCAGCTTCCCAAGCTGGACGTCGCCGGTTCGAGTCCGGTCGCCCGCTCTGCTCGACTCCTCCGCCGCCTTCCGGGTGACGGAGGAGTTCTGTTTCGCCTCCTCAGCCCGGCGCCATGATGTCCTCTCGTTCCCTCCGGCTGGTTCTCCCGGCGCTTCTGCTCGCCGTCCTGTTCGCGGTGGGTGGGTGGGCGTTGGGCCCTCTCCCACCCCTCGGGCCCCTGCTCGATCCTGCCAACGGGGTCTGGGCCGTGGCGGCGGCGGCGGATCTTCCCCGGGCGCAATCAGCATCCATCGCGGGCTTGGAGAGCCCGGTCCAGGTGATCTTCGATCACCGCGGGGTCCCTCATGTTTTCGCTCGCTCCGAGAATGACGCCTACCGCGCCATGGGCTACGTCGTTGCCCGGGACCGTCTCTTTCAGATGGAAATCCAGACCCGTGCCGCCGCCGGCCGCCTGAGCGAATGGCTCGGCCCCCGTGGCCTCACGCTCGATCGGTCCAGTCGTCGGCTGGGGCTGCCTTGGGGAGCGGAGCGCAAGTTCGCGGCGCTCGACACCCTTTCGCCGGGCTATCGTGCCGTTGTGGCCTACTCCGAGGGGGTCAACGCCTGGATCGACGCGATGCGCCCCAGGGACCTGCCCATCGAATACCGGTTGCTGAACGTCCGACCGCTCCGGTGGCAGCCCCAATTCACTCAGTACTTCTTCGTGCAGATGGGACTCACCCTGGCGTTCAATGACGCCTCGCTGACCCGGCAAGAGGTGGCTTCCGTCGTAGGCTCGAGCGCGGCGGATGCGCTTTTCCCGGTCAACAGCCCGATTCAGGAACCGATTCAGCCCAACGGCCGCACCTCCCCTCGATACGACTTTCGCCCCATTCCGCCTCCGGGCCCCCCTGGTTCCTTCCCCCTCGCCCGGCACTCGGACCAGCGTTCGGGGACCGACGGCGATGGTCTCGGCAGCAACAACTGGGCGGTCGCGCCGGCCAGAACCGCGAATCACTTCGCCCTGCTCGCGGGTGATCCCCACCTCACCCTCACTCTCCCCTCAATCTGGTACGAGGCCCACCTGTCGGTCCCCGGTGTCCTCGACGTCGCGGGGGTTGGCTTTCCGGGCGCGCCGGGCATCATCATCGGATTCAACCGTGACCTGGCTTGGTCCTTCACCAACACATCGTCCGATGTCAACGACTACTACCTTGAGACCGTGGACGACGCCGACCATCCGACTCGATACCGGCTGGACGGCCGCTGGAAGCCGCTGGAGCGACGGATCGAGGTCTACCGCGGGCGGGGCGGGGAAGTGCTCGCCTCTGACACGCTCCTCTTCACCCACCGCGGCCCCATGAACCGTCAGGATGGGCGTTGGCTCTCGATGCACTGGACCGTCTTCGATCCCTCCCGTGAGTCCGGAATTTTCCTTCAGATTCAGCACGCCCATAGCGCAGCGGAATGGCTCCACCAGATGGAAAACTTCTCGGCCCCGACCCAGAACGGTCTCGTGGCCGATCGCTCGGGAACCATCGCGATCCGTTCCAGCGGTCGCTATCCCCGGCGTCCGGGGGATGGCCGAGGCGACGTCATTCGCGATGGGTCATCCAGCGCCAGCGACTGGATTGGCGACCTGCCCCTCGCGCAATATCCCTCTGGGTTGAACCCGCCTCAGGGCTTCCTGGCGTCGGCCAACCAGCAGCCGGTGGACCCCCGCGTGAGTTCGGTCTACCTCGGGTCGGACTGGTACGCACCCTGGCGAGCCATGCGAATAAACACCCTGCTGCGTGCCGACTCCCAGGTGACGCCCGACGCGATGCGCCGCTATCAGACGGACCCCGGTAGCCCTCGGGCGGACGCGTTGGTTCCCCGCTTTCTCCAGGCGGCGGACTTGGCCGAGCGGAACGGCAGCAGCGATCCTGAGCTCCGCCGGGCCGCCGCGATTCTCCGGTCCTGGGATCACCGGTACACGTCCGACAACCGTGCGGCTGGCCTCTTCGAACTTGCCATGGAAGAGCTCGTAGAGAGAACCTGGGATGAACTGGGGACGGGCCGGGGGAGGCTGCCCGGTTCCTCGATCCTGTTGGAGCTCATGCAGACGCCCAAGAGTCCCTGGTGGGACGACCACCGCACCGCACCGGTGGAAGATCGCGACGCCATCCTGATCGCCAGTCTCCGTGCGGCGATGACCCGCGCACGGGCTCAGTTCGGACCACCCGGGGACTCCGGCTGGAGCTGGAGCGGGATCCGCCACGCAAACATCTACCATCTTCTCCACATCCCCGCGTTCTCCGTCCTCGGCATCCCAATGCAGGGCGGGCCCTCCACGCTCAATCCATCGAGCGGGGACGGCACTGAGGGTGCCAGCTGGCGAATGGTCGTCGAACTGGGACCCGAAGTCCACGCTTGGGGCGCCTACCCCGGCGGCCAGTCGGGCAACCCGGTCAGTCCCCGCTATCAGGATCGGCTTCCGGCCTGGAAGGAGGGCCGCCTCGACTCGCTCGCCTTTCCGCGCACTCCCCAGGATCTGGGCGTTGGAGACTCCCGTTCCACCCTCACCCTCCTCCCGTCTCCCTGATGCCGCGTCCACTTGCCTTACTCCAAGCCGGGGTGCTGGCGATTGCCTTCGCGGTGGCGACGATGGCCGGTGGGTGGGTCGGCGTGCCAATCACGGCGGCGGGGTGGGGAGTATTCGCGCGGCGGCAGGACGGAATGGCATGGCACGCCGCCGTGGGGGGAGCCCTCGCCTGGGGTGGTCTGCTGGGGTCGGCGGCAGCACACGGGCCGGTCGGCCGGCTGGGCCAAGAGCTCGGGGAGGTCCTGGGCCTCCCACCGGTCCTTCTCATCGGTGCTACGCTTCTCTTCCCGGCACTCCTCGCCGGCTGCTCGGCCCGTGTCTTGGGAGGCGCGGCCGCCGCTCTTGAATCCGCCGCACGGAACCGTCAGATTCGAAGCCGGTGATCAGTCTCATCTCAACCTGGGAGCACCCCGATGCGTGAGCCGATTCGCCTCAGTCTGTTGATCTTTGCTGCAATGATTCTCAGCGCGACATCGGCTGCCGCGCAGTCTCCCGTGGGTCTACCTGATGGGGTCACCCCGAACATGGTGGCCAAAGGGGATTCGATCTATCACCATGGCGGGCTCTGCTTCGCCTGTCACGGTCCCGATGCCAAAGGCACCGCCGTCTGTCCCAACCTGACCGACGACGTCTGGCTTCACATCAAGGGTACCTATCCGGAAATCGTGGCCCAGGTCACGAAGGGAACCCCGAAAGAGGAGTCCAAGAGCGGAAACGTGATGCCGCCCAAGGGTGGCTCCAGCCTGAGCGAGGACGACGTGAAGGCAGTGGCTGCGTACGTTTACACGCTCAGCCACCCCGCGAAGTAACCCCGGCCCCACCGATCCAGCCCTGCGCCGGTCCGCTCTCGGCGGGCCGGCGCCCGCATTTCCGGTCGCGCTGCGACGGCATTTCTTGCAAGAACCGCAGTCCCCCAGCCGGCCGTGGCCTATCGTCGTGCTTGATGAATTATCATAACATCATGGGTGACAAGTACTTAGAACTCATGAATACAATTGGCATACCCATTGCTCGCTTGCAGCATCGCATTGGCTCTGCCCGCTCCGGCCGGTGTTCCACCAGGAGACCATATGAATCGCAAGGGCTTCACGCTCATTGAGCTGTTGATCGTTGTCGTGATCATCGGAATCCTCGCCACCATTGCGATCCCGAAGTTTGCGAACACTAAGCAGCGGGCGGTGATGGCGTCCATGAAGACGGACCTCCGCAACCTGGTCACGTCGCAGGAAGGTTTCTATTTCGATAACAACGACTACGCGGGTGTCGTTACCCCGGGTGCCCAAGTGAACGCGACCGGTGGCGCGGGCCAGATCTCCTTTGTCCCCAGCACCGGCAACATTCTGGTGCTGACCTACATCAGCGCTACCGGCTACAAGGCCGTAATGACCAACCCGGTTGTCACCGCCACACCCAATTCCTGCGGTGTGTATGTGGGCCCGGCGGCTAACTCGCCAAACGCTGCGGTGACCCAGGAGGGCGCCCCCGCCTGCTGGTGATCCGGCAGCGCCGAACTGACTGATCCACGAGGCGGCGGGGTTTCCCGCCGCTGCTCGTTTCCGGCACCGGGGAACCTTGAATAAAGCGGTCCGGGGGGCCATCTTGAGCCGGTTGTATGCCGTGGGGGCGACTGTTGGGGACCGAGTCCCCGCTGTTGCCCCCACCAACGTTCTGGCGGACGGCTCAGGGAGTCATGATCAAGGTCACGGCGGTCTTTCCCGATTCCATTGCCGAGGAAATCGGGCTTCGGGTGGGGACCGAACTGCTGTCGGTCGACGACCGCGAGCTGGAGGATTTTCTCGACTGGGAGTTTCTGAGCGCGGAGGAACGGTTTCTCCTGCGGGTGCGGCAGCCGGATGGCGAAGAGGTGGAGTACGATATCGAGCGCCCGGAAGGAATGCCGTTCGGCCTTTCGCTGGAGCCCCCACGCATCCGTCGCTGCGCCAACCGTTGCGATTTTTGTTTTGTGGACGGGCTTCCCGAAGGGCTCCGAGAGACCCTCTATATCCGGGATGATGACTACCGGCTGTCGTTCAAGTACGGAAACTTCGCCACACTCACCAACCTGAAGCCGTGGGACGTGGCCCGGATTCTGGAATACCGGCTCTCGCCGCTCTACGTCTCGGTGCACGCCACCGACCCCGTCATTCGGCGTTGGCTCCTCCGAAATCCGTTGGCACCCGACATTCTGCCCCAGCTCCACCTGTTCGCAGACCGCGGCATTCAGTTTCACACCCAGGTCGTGATGTCCCCCGGGGTCAACGATGGGGCAGTGCTCCAGAACACCCTGTCCGATCTCTACCAGTTCGGGGAGCCGGTTCTCAACGTATCGGTGGTGCCGGTAGGACTCACCGAGTACAGCAAGCACAGTCTGGTGCGTGAACCGACCGCTGGAGAGTGCGGCGCGGCCATCCGGCTGGTGGAACAGTGGGCCGGTCGGGCCAGGCGCGAACGCGGCACGACCTGGGCGTTCGGGGCCGATGAACTCTACCTCCGCGCCGGGATCGAGCTGCCGCCGTCGGCGACGTACGGTGACTTCGAGCAGGTCGAAAACGGAGTCGGCTCAGTGCGATTCCTCCAGCAACGGATCGCCGAGGCTCCGGATCAATTGCGGAGCTGGGCGGGGCGGAAGATCGGCATTTTAACCGGCACCTCGATGGCCGCCCTGATGCCCCAGGTACTGGAGCCGTTGGCCAAGGCCTCGGGGGCCCATTTCGAGCTCATCCCGCTCGAGAACACTCTGTTCGGCGCCAGCGTCACTTGCGCGGGCCTTATCCCCGGAGGGGCATTCCGGGGGGCCCTCAAGGGGCGTACCGATCTGGATCTGGCCCTGATCCCGGCGGAGTCCCTCAACGATGACGGAATGTTCATGGACAACCTCTCCCTTCAAGACCTGCTAGCCACTGCACCTCTCGAGGTCAGGCCTTCCTACCACTTCACCGACGCGCTGGAAGCGCCGGTGTCCGCGTGAGTAAGCCGACCGTCGCCATCGTCGGCCGCCCCAACGTCGGCAAGTCCACGCTCTTCAACCGCATCCTCGGAGGCCGGCGGGCGATCGTCTCAGATCGCGCCGGGACCACCCGCGACCGCCACTTCGGCGACGCCGAGTGGGCCGGGCGCCGGTTCTGGCTGGTGGACACCGGTGGCCTGGTGCCCGGTTCCCATGACTCCATGGAACGGGCGGTCCGGCAGCAGGTGGAGCTGGCGGTCGAGGAAGCCGATCTGGTGCTCGTGGTGGTGGACGGCCAGGAAGGGCTCAATCCCGTAGACCGCGAAGTCGCCCACCAGC
>JBGPJS010000260.1:0-5969 GCA_041485505.1 Gemmatimonadota bacterium
GGACGGCGCGATCGTTCGGAGAGGCCCGGGCCTCGAAGTGGTCGAGCCCCGCCTGGTTGGCCGGGGCGAGCCGGTGGCGATCGGTCTCACCGAGGACGGCTCCGAAGGCATCGTGGTACACGTCGCGGGCTTCCTCGGGACCGGCTCCAAACCCAACGAATTCCGCTTCATGTCCACCGAGGTGAGCCGGGAGCGACCGGTCAACTACGAGGAACTGGCCGCCAAACTGGGCGAGGAACGCAAGCGAGGCGGGTACCTGGTCTGGGTGGCGGGGCCGGCGCTGGTCCATTCACGGGCCCGCGGGGACTTCGAGTGGTTCATCCGGAATGGTTTCGTCCAGGCGGTCCTGGCCGGCAATGCCGTCGCGGTGCACGATATCGAGGCCGCGATCTTCGGGACCACGCTCGGCATGACCAATACCGGACAGCCGACCGATGGCGGCCACGGGCTCCACATGCGAGCGATCAACAAGGTCCGCGCGTTGGGGTCCATCGAGAGGGCGGTCAGCTCGGGGCTCATCAAGAGCGGCATCATGCACGCCCTGGTCACCAGCAAGGTCCCCTACGTGCTGGCCGGTTCCATCCGCGACGATGGCCCACTGCCGGGGGTTCATAGCGATTCGCTGGATTCCCAGAATGCCATGCGGGAACACGCCGTCAAGGCGACCGGCGCCATCCTGGTTGCGTCCGCCCTGCATTCCATCGCCGTCGGGAACATGCTTCCGGCCTTCCACACTCACTATGAGGGGATTCCCACGCCGCTCATGACCATCTGTGTGGACCAGACCGAGTTCGTGGTCAACAAGCTCAAGGACCGCGGCACCCACCAGGCCTACGGGGTCGTCACCAACGCGCAGGACTTCATGCACGTCTTGCGGTTCTACATCGAGAAATGGGCCCAGGCGCCGTCTTGAATGCCCCGGGGTCCGGCTGGCCCCGGCTGGCGGACGCGGTCGCGGCCCAGATCCCTGTCGCCGAGGTGGACGCCGTGTGGGTGTTCCGGACCCTGCGACACGAGGGCAAGGAGTGGGGCACCGCCGTGATCTCCCGAGTGGACGGCGAGCGGCGGCGGATCTACACCGCGCGCTACGTGCACACGCTCAAGGGCAAGGAGCGTGGCAAGTTCGAATCGACACTCGAGGAAGTCGGGAGCGGCCCGCCCGAGACCGCGGCTGAGCTGGTGACAGGTGTCCAGCGCCGGATGGATGACGAGGTCCCGACTCCAGTGTCACCGCAGGCGTGGTTTGCGCCGCCGGTCCCGGTTCCGCCTCCGTCCAGTGGCGCACCTCGCCAGGGGTGAGGGCCCGGCCCTCCTCGATCGGTTTCGGCGGCATCTGCGGGACCATCACCAGCCGATCACCCGGCAGCGCGAACTGGTGGCCGCAATCGTCCTGACCTCGGAGGATCATCTCTCGGTGGGTGCCATCCAGCGGCGCCTGAAGGAGCAGGGGGCGCGGGTCGGCACCGCGACGGTGTACCGCACCCTGGAACTCCTGGTCGAGAGTGGCGTGGTCAAGGCCCACGATTTCGGTGAGGGGTACAAGCGCTACGAGCCGATGACGGTCCAGGCCCATCACGAGCACCTGATCTGTCTCCGCTGTGGCCGGGTGGCCGAGTTCTCCAACGAGCGCTTCGAGCGGATGCTGCCGATGATCGCGGACGAGCACGCCTTTCAGCACCAGCACCATCGGGTCGAGATCTTCGGCGTCTGCCGAGAGTGTCAGCGGCGGGGGCTGGAGGCGCTGTGAAGCGGCGGGACGGCGGCACGGCGGACCGGCGGGATGCTTCAGCTGACGAAGTCTTCCATGCGGCCCTACCGCCCTACCGCCCTACCGCCGTACCGCCCAGGTTTGCATGACCGAGCCCGCCACTCTCGGCCTGGTTGTCGCCTTCACCGCCGGCCTCCTCAGCTTCCTTTCCCCCTGCGTCCTGCCCCTGGTGCCGTCATACCTAGGGTTCGTGACCGGCATGACCCCGGCGGAGATGACCGGCCGCCGCCGGGTGGCCATGTTGCACAGTCTCATGTTCGTGCTCGGCTTCTCGTTGATCTTTCTCCTGCTCGGGGCGACCGCCACCGCGCTGGGGCGGGCCCTCAAGTATTACGAAGAGTGGATTCAGCGGGGCGGTGGGATCCTGATCATTTTCTTCGGCCTGGTCTGCCTCGGGGTCTTCAAATTCGGGGTTCTTCAGCAGGACAAACGGGTCCACCTCGAGCAGAAGCCCCTGGGGTACTTCGGGTCCATCCTGGTCGGAATCGCGTTCGGCGCGGGGTGGACCCCCTGCATCGGACCGGTGCTCGGCGCCATCCTCGGCTTGGCCGCGACTTCGGAGGACGTGGGCCGCGGAGTGCTGCTCCTCGGCACCTACTCCGCCGGCCTGGCGGTCCCCTTCCTCCTGGCCGCGTGGGCGGTAGAATCCTTCTACGACTGGTTCCAACGGTTTCGCCGGTTTCTTCCCTGGGTCCAGCGGGCCAGTGGAGTGTTGCTGATCTTCGTCGGCTTCCTCCTTGCCACTGGCCAGTTCACCCGGCTCGCGGGATGGCTTAAGGGGCTGACGCCGGAGTTCCTGCTGGAGAGGCTGTAGGATTGGGGGATTGTGGGATTGGGGGATTGGTGATCAATCCCATAATCCCTCAATCCCTCAATCCCCCGATCCCTCAATCCCTCAATCCCTCAATCCCCCAATCCCCTAGTCCCTCCCCGGCAGGATCGCCGCCAGGTCATCCTGCACATCCAGCCCGTGCTGAGCGGCGAGCCTGGCAATATGGATTCCGAACGCGCCGCGCAGTTCGCCCAGGGCCCCGCCGAAGACCCATCCCGCATAGTGGTTGAGTTTGTTCGCGAAGGCGATGATCCGCGGACTTCCGTGGTCGACAGTATGCAGGAACTTGGCGCAGGCGCCGCGCATGGCCCGGAGACTCGCGCTCAGCTCCCCGGTCTCCTCCAGGCCCGGTAGCTCGGCGGCGAGGAATTCCCGGATCTCCAGGACGGACTCGACGCAGTGCTCCGGGTTCTCGATTTCGGAGGGTGAGAACAGGACCCAACGATCCTCCAGGAACCCGAGCACTCGGCGGGCCACCGAGAGTTCGCCGGGGGCGGGGTGGGAGGAGATGCCAAAGATGGGGCAGTTGAGCCCGGTGAGGCGGCCGGCGATTTCGTGAAACTTCATGGCTTAGATGCAGGAGCAGAAGAACCACAGAGACCCAGAGGACACAGAGGTGTTGGTCGACCCGGCCGGCGACCAAATGCGCTCGGCCCCGACACATTCAACCGGTGCGGTTGTCCTCTGCCTCCTCTGCGCCTCTGGGTTTCGAGGTTCATGTCTTCTCTTGCGCCGGATCGTTAGCCGGCAGGACATCCTTGGCCCAAGGAGAGCGCTTCCAATCCGGCACCGGCGTCGCACACCCGGACCGAGGAACGAACTGCGACCGCGCCACTCGCTGGTACTGGTGAATGTAGCGGGGGCAGTTGGGGAACACCTGGTGAACCTGCACTCGTCCCACGAACTGCGCCTCGGGATAGTGGGCCAGAAGTGGATCCGCGGGGTCGATGCTGGCTACGCCATTCAGCCGGACCCGACGCGGTCGCTCGAAATCGATGAAGAGGAGACCCACGTTGGGGTTTTCCTGGAGGTTTCCCATCGAGAGGTACATTCCGTTTCCATCGTAGTTGGGGAAGGCGATGGTTGCCGGGTCCACGACGCGTACAAACCCCGGATCGCCGCCCTTGTAGGAACAGTTGGGATGCCCGGCCGCATCGGCGGTAGCGAGGAAAAACAGGTCCATCCGTTCGATGAAGGCCTGGTCGTCCGGGGTGAGGGCCGCATGGACCTTCACCGCCTCCAGCCGATCGGCCAGGCGGGTGGTGTCGAACTGATGTTGCAGCCGCCGGTGGCTGTCATGATAGAGGGAGGACATGCTTGTTCCTCAGGGGTCCTTATTCCTCATCCTCGATATGGTGGCCGGCTCCCACGAGGGCCGTGCGTGCCGCCGGAAGGTCCCGCTGCTTGACCAGGACATAATCGGTCTCGTAGGTCGAGATCGCAAATATGCTGATCCGCGCCTCGGCGAGGGGCCTGGCGATGGCGTCGAGGATGCCGATCAGGTTGAGAGGGAGGGGGCCCTGCACCCGGAAAGCACGATAGCCCCGCTCACACTGGAGGTCGGAGGGCACCGAGCCCTCGTCCATCGTGATGGAGAGCTCCGTCGGAGTCCGGCTGACCGTAAGGAAGGAATGCCCGCTCCCGGCCCACCCAGGCAGCGGAGCCCCGGGCGGAAGCTGGCAGACTGCGAGCGCCTGGCGTAGGAGAGTAAGCGGGAGTCGAGGCGGATCAGATACCGTTTGGGCCACGAGGGGAACTCCATAGAGAAGGGAGAGGGCGGCCAGCCGCGCGCCATGGCGTGGAGTCATGGTCCCCGCAGCCCGAACACGAATACCGCCTCCCCCGCCGCGATGGCGACATGCTGCCTGCCGCCGATCAGGAAGGAAATCGGATTTGCTCCGATGAGTCCCCCGGTCTGGAAATCCCAGAGCGGCTTTCCGCTTCGGGCATCGAGGGCGTAGAAATTGCCCTCTGTCGAGCCGCCAAAGAGAACGCCCCCGGCCGTCACCATCACTCCCGACCACGGTGGTGACTGAAGCCGGAACTCCCACTGCATGGCACCGGTGCGTGCTTCCAGCGCCCGTACCGCTCCGAATGCGCTGTCCCCACCGATTTCCGCCTCGCCGCCGCCGGCGAAGAAACCACCCGGAGTGTACTCGGCCTCGCCCTTGAAGTAGCGGGAGCTCATCTCCCGGACCGAGACGTAGAACAGCCCCGTCTCCGGGCTATAGGAGGGACTGAACCAGTTGGTGGCCCCCTGCAGGCTGGGATAGAGAAGATTTCCCTCCGCGGTGGGCTCGATGCCGGTTCGGACCAGCGGACGCCCGTGCTCATCCAGCCCGGAAGCCCAGGTCTGCCGCGCATAGGGCACGCCCAGGATAAACTCCCCCGTGCCCCGGTCGAGGAGATAGTAGAATCCGTTGCGATTGGCCATCGCCACCAGCTTGCGGGCCCGCCCGTCGATTCGGGCATCGATCAGCAGCGGAATCTCCGTGGCATCCCAGTCATGGGTGTCGTGGGGGGTAAACTGGAAATGCCACCGCAGAGTCCCCGTCGCCGCGTCGAGCGCGAGGAGTGAACAGGTGTAGAGATTGTCCCCGGCCCGGCTGTCGCCGTTCCAATCGGGTCCCGGGTTGCCCACGCCCCAGTAGAGCAGGTTCAGCTCGGGATCGTACGAGCCGGTGACCCAGGTGGACCCGCCGCCCGTCTTCCAACTGTCGCCGCTCCAGCTCTCGTTTCCCGCCTCGCCGGGGGCGGGAATGGTCCAGAAGCGCCAGAGCCGATCGCCGGTGGCGGGATCGTAAGCATCGAGAAACCCGCGAATGCCGGCCTCGCCGCCGCTCACGCCGACGATCACCCGGTCCTTGAGCGCGAGCGGCGCGCCGGTGATCGCGTACCCCAGCGTGTTGTCGGCGACCGGAACCTCCCATCGTGGGGCGCCCGATTTCGCGTCCAGCGCCACCAGGCGTCCATCGAGCGTCCCCACATAGACCGTCTGGCCCAGGAGGGCGATGCCCCGGTTGGTGCGGTCGAAGCCAAGAGTGCGGACCTCCCGAGGCAGCGAGGGCTCCCAGCGCCAGAGGGGGCGGCCGCTGTGGAGGTCGAGGGCGCTGACCTCACCCTGCTTCTCGGTTACATACATCACGTCGTCCACCACCAGCGGCGTGGTCTCCAGCGATCCGGCGCCATGTACCTGGTAGACCCACACCGGCCGGAGCCCGTGGACGTTGGCCGGCGTGATCTGGCGAAGCCGGGAGTAACGCAGGCCCCGGTAATCGCCGGAATAGGTCAGCCAGCTGCCCGGATCGCGTCCGGCGTCGACGATCCGCTGGTAGGACACCTGGGCCTGGAGGGTGGCGGGCAGGACCA
>JBGPJS010000261.1:0-5965 GCA_041485505.1 Gemmatimonadota bacterium
GATGTCTCAAACAGGCCGGGCTTCCTCCGGGCCCTGGACCTTGTGGCCGAGGAGTGCCGCAAGGGAGGGCATGCGCCCATCCTCCATTTCGAAACTCACGGCTCCAAACAAGGGCTCCATGCCGATCTCACTGAGCGGATCGGATGGCAAGAATTGAAGCCCCACCTAGTTGCCATCAACAAGATATCCCGGATGAACCTGGTGGTGACCCTCGCGGCATGCCATGGCCTGCAGCTGCTTCAAACACTCTTTCCGATCGACCGCGCACCAGTATGGGGCCTGATTGGCCCAGATGACCAAGTGTTGCCAACAGATGTTGCGAACGGGTTCCGGCGATACTACGAGGTATTGCTTACGGAGGTAGATCACAACAAGGCCCGAGACGCGCTGGTACAGGCTGACGCGAGCAACGCTGATACTTGGAAGAGGCAGAACGCCGAGGCCTTTCTCGGATACATGTACGGCGAGTACCAGCGTCGTGAGTCAACTCCTGAGAAGATTCAGCGGAGGCTCGATGACATGGTCGCCACTCTGATCCTGCACGGGAAGGCCACCGTTGCTTCGAGCGGCGCTTTGCGAAGGAAGCTGCGTGCCCAACTCGAGGACAATGAGCCGCACTTCCTGCGGATCAAGAGCCACTTCCTTATGTTGGATCTGTTTCCCGAGAATGAAGCGAGGTTTCCCACGACGTTCAAGGAGGCGACGGCGCTTCATGCTAAAGTACGAGGCCTAATGGACCTATGACCTCCGAAGCCGCGCGCCGCAAGAGAACCTCGATCATATCCTGATCGGCCCGGTTGAAGTGCCAGCTCAGCCAGGGCCAGCCCATCATAAGTCCTGCCAGGCCGAGCCAACCTAGCGTGAAGCGATCAAAGCCGCGCGCCGGGAGTTCGTGGAACGGCAGTGCATCTGCCGCAATATTGAGGAGCAGCAGTACTTCCGTCGCGAGCACGCCAATGCGCAGAGGCAGCGGGAGCTGAAAGCCTCCCTCGAGGCGCGAGCCGTCCGGGGTGATCCGCCCCGCAAACTCCGGCGCAAAGGCGCCCGCCCGACCCGGGTGAGCGCGGCTAATGTGGATCTGGTCCGCGGTGACACGGCCGACGAAGCGTTCCTCAAAGACGGGCCGCCAAGTTGGAGACGCGACTTGCTCTTCTAGCGCATGGATCACAAGGGATGGCGCCCGTGCAAGGGGAATGGAAAGCGGCCTACTGGGAAAGAGTCTCACATACCTCCCGCCGTGTATGTCGCGCGCCTAACTGGTAATTCAACCCTTCCCGCATTCAGGCTTATCGCGTGCGCGACAAGAATATCCCGGGTGGACCACCACGAACATCTCTCCTCCGACCCACCCCGACATACCCAATATAGCCGTGAAGACAGCCCCCACTCCACTTCGACCGCGAGGCCTCCCCCACTGGCCCCGACTAGCTGACTAATCCAGCTTCTGCGAGAGGATCGTGGAAACTACGGGGAACAGGGAACGGGGAACAGGGAACAGGGAACAGGGAACGGGGAACGGGAGCTGCGGCCCCCACACCCTAGGAAATCCGGGTTGTAACCTGAGAGCCGAGCCCGGATGGAAGCACAATCACCCCTTCCCTGTTCCCCGTTCCCCGTTCCCCCTAAAGGACTCCCTCGCAATGACAGAAGGGTGATCCGCACCTGGTGCCGAGCTTCCTTAGCACTCAGCACTCAGCACCTAGCACTTTTCTAGGGCGCCGGCGGGATACTCGTCACCAGAGCCCCGACCGGGCACTCCCCCAGCGTGATCGTCCCGGACTCGGTCAGGTCGCTCCGCAGCACGTGGGCCTTGCCCGCATCCCCGCCCGCGCATTTTCCGGTTTCCAGGGCGTAGATGCGGCCCTTGCTATCCACCACCACCGACGCGTTGGAGACAATCGGTACCCCGTTGCCCGCCCCACGGATCACTTGCGAGGTGGTGAGGTTGAACTCCATCAGTCCTTCGGCGTAGCTGCTGATGAAGAGCCGGTCACCGGCGTCGGAGGCGAGGGGGCCGGGGGCCTGACCGAAGCCGCCGAAATTTCCGACCTCGGTGCGCTGCACCGGATCGACAATCGACAGCCGGCCCAGATCGCCGGGCCCGTACCCGCCGGTGTTGATGATGTAGAGCCGCCCATCACTCCCCACGTCGGCAAAGCCCGCGTTGCCCGGACCCGGCAGCGGGATCGAATCGGGTCCGCCCGTCGCCTTGGCCTTGGTGACCGGATCGATCACGGTCACCCAGCTGGGGCCCTGAATCACGAAATTGACCAGGTTGCCGTTCAGCACGAAGAGCTTGCCCCGAGTGTAGACCATGCCCTGGGGATACACCCCCACGGCCACGCTGGCGGTGTCCCCGGTGAGGTAGTTGACCCGAGTCACGGTATTCAAATTGGGATTGGCGACATACCCGATCGAGTCGTCCACGAAGGCGGATCCGGTGGCCCCCGAGTTGGCCGGCAGCGGAATCGTCAGCACCACGGCTGCGCTGCGAAGGTTCACCACCGCGACCGCGTTGTCGAGACCCAGCGGAACCAGGGCAAACTCGTTGCGGGCCGATACCCCGACGGGAGTGGGAGCGATACCCCCCAGTGGGACTTTGACGGCGGCAGTCGGCGTTTCCACCGGCACGATGCTGAGACTCCCTTCGGTGCTGTTCACGACCAACAAGACCTCCTGGGGAGCCGCCAGGGGCGCTCCGGGGTCGGCGCAGGCAGCGAGCGTCGCGACCAGGCAGGCCGCGGCGAGGACGAGTCGGGAAGCGCAGGTCATTGCAGTACCAGGTTGAGAGAAAGTGAAAACGTACGGCCGGGAGTGGGATACCCGGCGATGAATTCGGAACGGCGATCCAACAGGTCGTGGACCTCGAAACGGGTACTGAGGCTGGCGCCCAGCCGGCGTTCGATCCCGGCGTCCCAGAGGCTGATCGGGGCCAGACGATTCACTCCGCTGTTATCCCGGTAGCGAGTGCCGATTCGATGCCAGCGGAGATCAGTTTCCCAGGGACCCGGCGTCCAGGTGAGACCGGCGGTGATCGTGGTACGAGGGCGGTAGGCGACCTGTGCCCCCCCCGTATGATCGTAGGTGACGGCGCTGAGGGTGGCACTGCCGTCGAGCCGAAGGGTCTTCGCAGGCTCCAGATCGAGCGTCACCTCTCCGCCGCGACGGCGTACGTCGAAGTTTCCCGGGCTCCACACGAAATTGAAGGCGGGACGCTGGTACCACAGCACCATGTCGGCCACTCGGCCGTAGTAGAGTCGCAGGGCGGCATGGCCACCGGCGCCGAGCCAGCGCCCGGTGTGTCGCACCCCGGCCTCGATTTCCCAGCGGGTCCGCTCGGGGCGGAGATCGGGATTGAGAAGAACCCCTTCGCCCTCGCGAAAGAGCAGATTGGCCAGGGCCGGGGCGGTCACCGCACTGCCGAGCGCTGCCGAAAGCGTGGTGTTGCCTCGGCTGTACTCCGCGTCGAGACGGCCGCTCGCGAAGGGGCGGGTGCGGTCCTTCCACATATCGATGCGAACGGCCGGAACCAACCGCCACTCTTGCCGCGCCCCCCACCGAATACTGCCACCGGCCGAGAGCCCTTCCCGATGGAATGCGGCACCGTCCTGGACCCCGCTGCCCCAGAACCGGTCGTAGCGGAAGTCAGCGCCGGTATGCACTTCGCCGGTGGCCCCAGCCCAAGTCAGATCTCGACTGAGGCCGAGCGCCGCACTGCCAGCCAGACCGTTGGTGCGGGAGTCGTAGGGGAGCCCGACATTCGGAGTTGGATCGCTGGCCCGAGTTTCGAGCCATTCGACCGAGGATTGCCAGGACAGCCTCCCCTGGTGGCTGGCGCCAACCAGGGCGGATGCGTCCTCGGCGCGGGCCGTCCTGGTGGGATTGGTCGTGATGCCGGGGACGCCACGAGTGGACCGGCTCCCCAGGACAACGAGATCCACCGTTCCGCGTACTCGGCCATTCAGGGTCCAGAGAGTGCCGCCGGCATTGTCTCGGATTCCTCCTCCGCCGCCGCGAACGGGAGGAATGTCATAAGGGAACGCGTCGGCGAAGCGCTCACCGGTGAGGGAGACCGAGGCCGCGCCCCGACCCGCCCCGAGCCGTCCACTCCCCGCACGGTGGCTCCCCAGCCGTAGGCCCAACTCCGGTGCGAAGACCCGTCGCGTGGCAATCATGATCACGCCCGCGATGGCGCGTCCTCCCGCCCGGACGGTCTGGGCGCCGGGCAGGAGAGTTACCCGGGCCACATCACGAGTCCCGATCCGGCTCAGGTCGGCCCGGCCGGTGAACGCATCGTTGATGGGGAATCCATCCACCAGGACCAGCACTTCATCGGGCGCACTGCCCCGTACCTGCGGAGCCGCCGGCCCGCCGCTCCCCGTGCGCCGGACCACGACACCTTCCCAGCCATCGAGCGCCTGGCCCAGATCGGTGCCCCGATGGCTCAGTTCCGCGCCCTGGATCGTGATTCCCTCATCCTGCACCGCCACGACTGCCAGCGATTCGATCGGGACCGCCAAGGGGTCCAGCCGGAGAATCACGGTCTCCTCGATGCCCGGCAGTACCTCGATGAATTGGTCTCTAGGCGCAAACCCGATCCGCCGTGCGCTCAGCGCTCTGCGCCCCGGGTTTACGGCGTCGAAGTGAAACTGCCCATCATCGCCCGTGGTACGGTGCGCGTCATCGAGCCGGACCTCGGCGTAGGCCACCGGCTCTCCGGAGAGCGCGTCGACCACCCGGCCCGACACCCGGGCCGGCGATTGCGCGGCGAGTGCCGTTGGTATCAGCACGGCGAGGAGGAGCCAGGACCTCGATTTCATTCCGGCACCTCGCCGGGCCGGAGCGGCACTACCTGCGGTGAGCCGTCGCACCAGGTGGTCACCGCAATGGGCCACCCGAAGACGGTCGCCAGCACCTCTCGCCGCAGCACCTCGGCGGGTTTCCCCTCTCCAGCCACCCGCCCGCCATCGAGGAGGATCAAGCGGTCGGCGTAGCGGGCGGCCAGGTTGAGATGATGCGTGATGATCAGTCCCGCGAGTCCACCATCTACCAGGTGACGGATCAGCTCGAACACCTCCATCTCGTGCCGGACATCGAGCGCCGCGGTCGGCTCATCCAGCACCAGCGCTTCAGGTTCCTGCGCCAGGGCGCGCGCCACCCGCACCCGTTGCCACTCGCCGCCGGAAAGCGAGTCGACCCGCCGCTCCCGGAGGGATCCGATGTCGCAGCGCTCCAGTGCCGACTCCACCGCCGCGACATCCTCGGGCCGCTCGGCCGCAAGGGGACCGAGCCGGGCATAGCGTCCCAGCATGACCGACTCGCCCACCTTGAGCGGGAAGGCGTGATCTTCGCGCTGGGTCACCACGCCCACTATCCGGGCCAGTTCGCGCGCCGACCACTCGGTCACCTCCCGCCCCTTGACGCGCGCTTGGCCCCGCTCGGGACGGAGCACGCCAAGCTGGGCCCGCAGGAGCGTGGTCTTGCCGCTGCCGTTGGGACCGACCACCGCCACCAGTTGGCCGGCCGCCACCGTCGCTGTCACGCCATCCAGCGCGGGACGAGCCTGGCCGCCGTAGCGGACCGTCAGATCCCTGGCCTCGAGGATCACGTGAGGGTCCGCCGGAGCAAGGCGGCGAAGAGTGGCACGCCGACCAGCGCCGTGACCACGCCGACCGGCAACTCCAGCGGCCGCACCACCGTCCGTGCCAGGGTGTCCGCCAGCACCAGGAACGCTCCGCTGGCCAGGAAGACGGCAGGAAGCAGCGGGCGGTGCAGCGGTCCCCAGAGCCGACGTACCGCGTGCGGTACCACCAGTCCCACGAATCCGATGATGCCGCACACCGCCACGCCTGCCGCGGTGAGCATTCCGGTGGCAAAGTAGAGCACCCGCCGGGTGCGCTCGGCGTCGAGACCGAGGTGGCGAGCGTTGTCGTCCCCCAGGACAAGAAGATCGAGCGCGCGGGCA
>JBGPJS010000262.1:0-5952 GCA_041485505.1 Gemmatimonadota bacterium
CACTCGGATGTACAGGTGCGCCGGCATGTGCACGATGTGGCCCGCGCCCGGCATGAGATCAGGCAACCGTTCGGCGCAGGAAAGGGCTCGCTCCGGATTCCGGGAGCCCTCGACCGCATGGATGTAGAAGTGGCAGGCCCCGGGGTGCTTGGGATTGCGTTTGAGGACGCTCTCCAAAATCTCGACCACCTGCAGGGTGCCGGGCTGGGGCTGCCCATCGCCGGTCCACTGGTCCCAGGGGCGCAGATCCAGCAAAGCCTCGGCGTACAGAGTCGCGGCGTCGAGATCGTCAGGAAACCGGCGTACCACCCGCGCCATGGCGGTCGCATAGGTGGTGTCCAGCGGGGCCCGATTCGAGGGAGGCGAGGTCGGATAGCGGGTCGAGAGCGCACCGATGTACGCCCCCTCGGCGGGTGTGGCTCGCGGCGCCAGGGCCAACGCCCTTCGGATGGCCTCGTGGGCAGGGGTCGCCGCTGAGGTGTCCATCGGGATGTTGATGTTGGGGCCGTAGGCCAGCGCGATTCCCCAGTAGCACATCGCGCAGCGGGGATCCAGGCGGGTCGCCTCTCGAAAGGCGAGCAGCGCTTCCTCGGGATTGAAGGCGTACATCAGCCGGAGCCCCTGATCGAAGTATTGCTGAGCCCGCGCCTTTCGAGTTGTGATCTTGTGATGGAGAGTGCCCAGATTGGTATAGAGAGGAACCTGGGCGGCCGTTTCGGGCGAGAGAAGCAGTAGGAACAGGGTGGGGGGGAGGAAGGAACGGAGAACTCTGTTTGCTAGGTTTATCGCCACAGATCAGCTCCTATTACTAGGCCAGTGTAGCGTAGCCGAAGTCCCGTTCAGATTGCGGTCTCTGCGCCGCTGCGGTTGAGCAGCTCTGGTGATGTGCAAGGGACATCGGCTACTCTAGACTCGGTGGGTGGCTCTTTAGATCGGGGGCGGCCGGTGTGGTGAGCCCCCTCAGGATCTCGGACTCAAGAAGGCAACCACCGCCCATCCGGTCAGCCCCACACCGGTCCCCCGGGCGATCCATCGGCCCCAGGGCAGGGCCTTTTCGAGCAGGATGACCGCGGCGAGCCCTGCCACCCAGACCAGATTCATGACGCCGCCGACGAAGAGCAGTCCCATCATCGCCCAGCAGCACCCCAGACAAAACAGGCCGTGCCGCAGCCCCATGACCAGGGCACCGCTCACCCCTTCCTGCCAATACCGGGCCACGAAGCCGACCGGACTCTGGCAGTGGATGAGGCATGACAGCTTCAAGGCCGAGAGCTGATAGAGGCCCGCAATGAGCAGGAAGGCCGCGCCAATGGTCGGGCTCGAGGCGGAGAGGGCGGGCGAGAGGAACAGCCGGGACTGGAGCCAGAGCTGGGCGGCGGCCGCCACCAGACTGAACCCGGCCCAGAGGCCGAGGTATCCCGCAGCGAAAACGGCGGTGGCGACGACGGGTCTCCCCTGCTCCGCCCGCCGGACCTGGAGGCCGGAAAAGATCATCAGCATCGGCGCGGCTGAGGGGAGCATCATGGCAACCATCATGACCATCCACATCAGCGCCGTCGCGGCGTAGTCGCCGGCTCCACCGGGGGTCGCGGAGGGCATGGCCATGGCGGCCATGGGACCGGCGTTCATGGTCTGCCGCATTCGCCACAACTCGAGCCAGGCCAGCGCGCTGATGGCGAGGATCGCGGCCCAGAGGCCGAGGCGGTACCGCCCCAGGGCCGTTACCACCATCCGAGTGTCAAGCCCAGCCCATGCAGGCCGCCGAGGGCGAGACCGATCACCAGGATGGTCCACCAGCGGGGCGTTATTAGATCCTTTCCCTCCAGCTTCGAGATGTCCTCTCCTCGCGCCAGCCGCTCCTCGCGATACCCGGGAAAGAGGATGATACCGACCCCGATCACGAAAAAGGCGGGCCCCAGGAGGCCCGCCATCATCGAAAACTCCCCGTCCCTGTGGGCTTGAGTGTAAGCCAACCAGCTCAGCCATCCGCTCACCGCCGCGATGAAAAGACCACCGAACGGGCGGAGGGCGGGCGCCACCGCCTCAGTCCTCGACGAGAATCAGGTACTTCGAAGGGGACCAGAACTGCTCCGGCGAAGCGATATGCAGCGCACCGGTGAGTTTGCCGTCCTTGGCGAGGCCGGCGGAGAGAAAATCCAGGCTTTGCCGGGAGATGATCTGGTACTCCCGGTCGGTCTTGGGAAGGGCGATCACGCTATCCTGGATCTTGTCGAGGGCGGTAAAGGCCTCGGGACTCAGATTGCGCGCCGGCGCGATGGTCTTGCTTCCGAAGAAGAGGAACTTGTGCCCCTCGCTGACGATGACGCCCTTCTGCAGCAGCTCGTCCTTGGTCCCGCTCACGTAGTACACCGTGTTCTTGTAGCGGGTGAGGGTGGTGACCGTGTCCTTGAGCGCCACTTTCTCCATGCCGAGGGTGTTGACGGTGGACCGGACGGTGTCGAGCTGGGTCCCCAGGGCGGCGATTTCGCCCCGCTGGTCCTCGATGATGGCCTGGAAGGTTTCTTCCTGCTGTTCCATCGAGGTCTTGAGATCGGAAATGGCCTTCTGATACTCCTCGATCTGGGCGATGAGCTTGGTGTCCTTGGCCGACACCGCCTGGACCCGGGCCTTGCTCTTGGCCAGATTCGCCTCGGTCTCGCTCAGGCGGGCGACGACCTCCCGGACCTTGCCCAGCAGGATCTGGCGCTCTTCGGCCTTCTGGCTGGCCGGGGACTCTCCCGCGACCACGGGGCTCACCCCCACGCTGGTGGCCTTGGCGAGCTCGGTGTTCAGGTCGTTCACCAGCTTGGTGTTCTCGAGCACCTCGGTGAGGAGGCTGTCCTTCTCCGCCGCCATGGTCTTCGATTCGGTCAGGGCGGTGTCGTATTCCTTCTTGCTGGGCCCGCAGGCGGTGAGGGCCAGCAGCGCGGCAAAGAGGCAGAGTCTACGCATGAGATTGTTTCTCCCTATGGTCTGATCAAGCCGGCTCATCGGTGAGCGCGACAACAATAAAGGCGGATGCACCCGCGTTGGGAAGTGGCGGCGTACGGCGGTGCGGCGGTACGGCGGTACGGACCCTAACTTACACCGGCCGCGGCGCCGGGCCGTGATTGGGCGCACAAGAAAGAGCATTGGGCAGGATCACCCCGGTCGCACCTCACTCATCAGGGCGAGGGTATTCCCTTCGGTGTCCTTGAGGAACACCATCCAGAGGTCGTGATCCGGCAGCTTGGCCACCAGGTGGGGCTGGTCAACGAAGGTGACGCCCCGCGACAGCATCGCCGCGTAGCTGCCGCCGATGTCATCGACCTTGTAGTAGATGACCGAAGCGGGGTGATCAAACTCGGCCGACTCCGGGAGGCTGATCATCAGGCGCACCCCGGCGCAGTCGAAGAAGGCCAGCTTGGGGACCTCGAAGAGAAAGCGCATCCCCAGGGCATCACGGTAGAAGGCGACCGCCCTGGGCAGGTCGTGGGCGTTTACCGCGATCTGACCGATCCGGGACAGGCCGGGGGACGATGCCGCGCTCATGGGCTTCTCTCCGGTCGTGTGGACGGCGGGACGGTCCGGACGGCGGGACGGCGGGACGGCGGAACGCCCTACCACCCTACCGCCGTACCGCCATACCGCCGTACCGCCGTACCGCTCCAGAGGACTCAGCATACACCGAGATGGGGAGAGGGGACAATAGAGGCGGAAGAGGCGGGAGGGGCGGTGGATGGTAGGACGGTGGGACGGTAGAGCGGTAGGACGGAAGGGCGGTAGGTCATCCCGCCGTCCCGCCGTCCCGCCTTTCCGCCTTACCGCCGTACCGCCGTTACCACCGTACCGCCGCTACCGCCGCTACTGAATCCCCACATCGAAGCTCCCGTTCGTAATCACCAGTGGCGCCGTGGCCGGCTTCCCGGGACTCGGCGGCAGTGTCGCACTGAAGGTGCCCTGGACCCGGGCCGCCGTCAGGCTGGTAACGGTGATCGTGCCGACGTTCCCGACCCCGGCCGCGCCCCAGCAGCAGTTGCTGGCGATACCGCCGTTCAACCCCGCGGTCATGGACCGAATCGGTTGGATATTGGTCAGGGTATAGGTGCCTGGGGCGGTGACTCCCTGGAGCTGCAAGGAGACTCCATTCTCCGAGCTGGTGGTGCTGATGTTCACCCCGGCCCCTCCGGTAAAGTCCGTCAGGGTCCCGATCACCAGCCACGCGTTGTACGGCACCCCGTTGTGCAGGGCGCTCACCTTGCTGCCGACATTGGCGGGCACCGGCGTGAGGGTGCCGGTGAAAGGCAGATCAAACTGGCCGTTGGTCACGGTGCGGGTGCCAGTGGCGGTGCTGTTGTGGCCGGGCACCGCGGTGTACTGGAAACTGCCCACGATCCGGCCGCCGGAGAGCGTGGTGATGGTGACCGTACCGGCCACGCCGTTGAGCGGTGTAATCCAGGAGTTAGAGTTCCCCCCGGACCCCGCGGTACCCTCGCCCACCGAGGCGGTGCCGCCATAGACGTCGGGGCCCACTCCCAGGTCGTAGGTCCCCGGCCCGCGGACGTTCTGCAGGGTGATGTTGATGCTGGTCACCAGCCCATTGGCGTTCTGAGACCCGAGCACCAGGATGCCACCTGGGATCCCGGCCATCGCCCCTGCCGAGATGGTGAGTGCCGCCGCCGCCCAGGCGTTACCGTCGATCGTTGCCGTGAGGCCGGATCCGCCGCCGCCACCCGGACCGGTGCTGCTGCCGCTCCCACCGCCGCAGTTGATTGCGGCAAAGGCTGCCAGGGCGGGCCAGATTCGCAGGTAACCGTTTCTCATGGGGAACTCCGTGCTGAGGGGACTAGTATCCTCGGGCCGGCTGGTTGGCCGGGTGGGCTCTCCCTCAGCATTGCGCGGAGCGGCGGGGAAAACCGTCACGGTCGAGGCGGGAGAGGCGGAAGGGGCGAATAGCATACTTATCAGGCGCGGCATCTACCTGGGGGGGGCATGCTCCCTGATCGACGACATCTGCTTCGAGCGATCGCAGCACTCGCTGGCGCTCGTATCTCCGGGCTCATCCCAGCCGATGCTCTCGCGTCGCTCGTCTCGGGGGCCACTGACCCGTGCTCCACTCTCCGTCAGGCGCTGCCGCCGCGCGAGCATGAGAGCCGGCGCGCCGCCGCCGCTGCGCGTCAGGCCACCGCGGCCATTGCCCTCGTTCAGCAAGGGAAGTCGGAATGCATCTGGCCGTTGTTGCTTCCCGGCGATGATCCGACCATACGGTCCCATCTCATTTGCGGCCTGGCCCGAGCCTCTGTGAGACCGGAGATCTTGATCGAGCACCTAGGCACCTCGACGACTTCGGCCGGCGAGCGGCAGGCGCTTATCCTTGCCCTTGGCGGGTACCGGGCAGGGGCGCTGCCCGCGCCCCTTCGCCGTTCCGTCCTCCCATCCCTCCTCCGGTGGTATCGAGAGGACTCCGACCCCGGAGTTCACAGTGCGGTCGAATGGCTTCTTGGGCCTCGGAGCTCTCCCCTCCGCCCCCGCGCCCGCCGGCTGGATTGGGGGACACAATCAGCGTTGCGCGCTATCGCTCCTGAATTGCCATCCGCCCCCGAGAGCAATGGGCACTGGTTCTTGACCCCTGCCGGGTACACCATGGTCTGTATTCGGAGCGCCCCCGCGTTCGCCATGGGATCACCAGCATACGAGCTGGATCACTTTGCCGATGAAAGCCTCCATCGGGTGCTGATTCCCCGTGCCTTCGCGATTGCCACCACCGAAACAACCGCCCAACAGTTCGATGCCTTCCTGACAGAGAGACCTGACTTGAGGGCGAAGCACGATCAGGAGATCGGAGCGCACTTCAGCCGCCCTCAGGCCCTCACGCCGGCGCCTGACTGTCCCGCCGTCGCCGTCACCTGGTACGAGGCGGCGCAGTACTGCAATTGGTTGAGCCACCGGGAGGGGGTGCCGGTGAGCGAAAGG
>JBGPJS010000263.1:0-5915 GCA_041485505.1 Gemmatimonadota bacterium
CTCGAGCGCGTCGATCTCCGACGGATTCTCGGAATCCGGTGGTATTGCCCGGAGCGCGTGCCGCCACTGGCGGGCCACCGCGCTGTCACCGTTGGACGCATGCCAAGCCGCGATCGCCCAGGCAATGACGGAGACGGGTTGCCGGCTGCTTAGCGCGGCCAGGGAATCCAGGGGGACCGCCCGTTCCAAGGCCCGGATGGCGCGCCAGGTCACGGCCGTGTCTCCCACACCGGTCAGGGAAGCGATCGGGTAGATGAGCAGCAGCCGCTGTCGCACGGCCGACAGATCCCGGAGCGGCGCCCGATCCAGGGCCCGTTCGACCGCGCCGAAGCGCCCCCCCGCCACCCACAAGCCCACCTCGGCACCTGCCAAGACCTCGGGTGGCACCTGGAGGTTCCCGGTCCGCCGAGTGGTTTCGATCAGCCGCTCGGCCTTGTCGGGGTACCTCTCCCGAAGACAACGGAACACCGTTATCCAGACCGGGAGCGACTCGTGCGCCGCCCTCGCAAGCCAGGGAGCGCCGCTGTCGTTCACAGAGCGGATGTTGCGGACGGCCAGCAGGTAGGCGCGGATCAGGGGGCTGGTCGTATCCGCCGCCCGAAGCCGTTCTTCCTGGTGCCTCAGGTCCGCGGCGTCCTCGAACCACATTGCGAGCTCCGCTCGCGCCGCCAGAGTGGGCGCAAAGGTCGAATCGAGGGATACCGCGTGTTCGTATGTTGCTCTTGCCTCCGCCGCGCCGGCCCCATATTGCCAGCCATAGACCAGCTGGTTGTAGCCCAGACCCTGCCAGGCTTCGAAGTCGGTGCTGTCCAACTCGAGGAGACGGCGGAGGCTGGCAAGGCCCTGCCGGCCGTCGGTGTAGACCGAGGCTCGGGCCGCCTGCAGGCGCAGCCGGCTTCGCTCGCTGAGTGAGTCGCCAAAGCGTTGCGCCTGTTTGATCAACGGTACCAGCCCCCGCAGGGGCCGGCCCCGCATGTACGCTGCCCAGGAACGGATTCGGATCGCCGAGAGCAGGGCAAGCGCAAAGGTCGAGTCCTGCCTCAGCGATTCGGTAATGGCCAGGTCGGCAGAGTCCACCAGGCCACGGCGCATGTCCTCCCTCGCCTGCAGATAAGCCTTGAGGGCCGTCGCGGAGTGGGTTGTGAAATCGTCCCCGCCCCGGGTGCTAGCGGGCGTGCGATCCTTCCACAGGGCGCCAATCACGCCGGCTGCGGCGCTGGCCACCAGGGCGCCCAGGCTGTCGGCCACACCGGTCGAGGCGACGGTGCGGGCCGGGTCGGCAGAGCCGACGCGATAGACCCGGAGGATCAGGCGGAGCGCTCCGTGACCGCCCGTGACATGGCCGAGTATGAACCACCCGGCCTGCGCTGCCCGCGCTAAACGCTCCGCGCTCACGGGATCGGGTGAGGTGGCTCGGTCTCCCTGCCGCTCCCGGAGGTGGCTCCAGAGCGACCAGGGGTCGACGACACGAAACCCCGGTGTCCCCTCGAGAGAAGTGGCAAGCAGGTCCGGGATGGTCTCGACCCATTCCTGGGCGGCCGCAGTGGCGGGCTCGAATGGAAAGACGGCCACCGCCGGAATGCCGTCGGATGCTGGGCGCACCTGGAGCACGAAGTAGGTGACAATCAGGCCAAGGGCACCCAGCAGGAGGGCTGCGGCGGCGCCGCCGAACCGCATCGGCGAGCGGGCTGTCGGCCCGGTCTGGGCCAGTTGGAAGGCGGTCGCAAAGTCCGCGAGGGAAGGGAAGCGATCCCTGGGCAGCGGCGCCAAGGCCCGTTCGAGCACCCCGTCGAGAGCGAACGGCAGGTCCGGTCGGAGCGCACTCGCCGGGCGCGGGGGATCGGAATACCGGCGCTCGCGGGACCCCGCCAGGGTCGCCGGGAGATACGGCAGCTCTCCGGTGAGCATCTCATAGGCCACGGCGCCGAGCGCGTACTCGTCGGCACGCACGTCGACCTCGGTCCCGCCGGCGCCCTGCTCCGGGCTCATGTAAGCCGGGGTACCCACGATCAGTCCGGACTGGGTGAGGTGGCCATCGGGGGCGAGATCGAGCGCCTTGGCGACCCCGAAGTCGGCGAGCAGGGCGTGACCTTCGGCCAGAAGAATGTTCTCCGGCTTCACATCCCGGTGCACGATTCCCTGCCCATGGGCATGAGTCAATGCGTCGGCGACTTCGCGCACGATCCGGAAGCTCTCTTCGAGGACCAGCCGCCCCTCGCGTTTGAGCCGCTGCCGGAGCGTCTCGCCATTGACGAATGGCATGGTGTACCAGAGCTGTCCGGCCGTTTCACCCGAATCGAAGACGGGGAGGATGTGGGGATGCCGCAGCCTCGCGGTGATCTCGATTTCGCGGGCGAATCGCTCCGCACCGAGCGCCTGGCTCAACTCGGGAAGCAGGACCTTCAAGGCGACCGCGCGGTCGTAGCGGAGATCGCGAGCGAGGTAGACGGTCGCCATACCCCCGTGGCCAACCTCCCGCTCAATCCGGTAGCGGTCCTGCAGCGCGGTGGCCAAACCAGGCGGCACTGAGGTCATTGGGCTAGGTCGGTCAGGGAAGCATCGCCCAATCTGCAGACGCTCGGAGGAACCCGCCAGTCGTGATCCCGTTGCCGCGAGGGAAGCCAACCGACAAGGCCCTCGGCATCGGTGACCGGGGGCCTTGGATTGCGGAATCAGCGTCGGAGCGAGGGGCACCTGCCTCGGTCGTCCTACAGCCGCAGTTGAATCCCCATTCCGGCGGACAAGGACCAGAGTCGCCGCAATTCGGTCGGCGGGGGTAGGTCCTGAGCGCTGAACGGGCTCGAGGAATAGCCGAGGGAGAGAGTGTTCTCGATGCGTGCTCCGCCCGCGGGAATACGGAGTGCGAGTCCCGCCTGTACACCCAGGCGAAGCTGGGTCTGAAGGTTGGTGCCGGACCAGCGATCGAGAGTCGGCCCGGCGCGCAGCAGCAGGGCGTTCTGCCCCAAACTCAAGAGTCTTCGAGAGACCGTCTGGGCAAGTTGGATCCGTCGGAGAGCGATCGTTTTGTCCTCGATGGCCGCGGCGTCCCCATCCAGGCGAACATGCCCTCCGGCGTACGATGCTTCGAGCTTGCCCTCCCAGGGTCCCCGGGAATACGCGACCCCCAGGGTAACATTGAGGCGCCCCCCGGGCCTGAGTTCGAGGGGTACCCCGACCGCCGTGGTGTCCCGCGACGCGCCGGAGAATCCGATTCTTCCTAGGCTGAGTCCGAGCCACCACTGACCGTCGGCCGATTGCGCGGCAGCGGAAACCGGCGCGAGAGACAGGGCCATCACGAGAGTCATCCCCGTCGTCTTCATTGTTCCTCCTGTGTGAGTGGGGTGGGGGCGAGCGGGGCCCGCCCCCAACCAGTTCACTTCATTTCGAGCTTGAGCCACCCGTTGGTCACGCTATTGTCACCCTTGACGATCCAGTTGGCGCCCGGGTAGTACTGGCCGACCACCGTATCCTCGATGGCGTTGCCGATCAGGTCATCCTTGGTCAGGATGATCGACCAGAGCGCCTTGAAGAAATTGATCAGCGCCGTCGCCTTGTCGAACTGCTTGCCGAGCTTCGTTGTCGAGTCGCGCCCAGCGGTGTACAAGCCGTAGGCAGCGTTGAGGCCCTGAAAGAGTCTGGTTACCTCGGTACCATCCATCTTGATCTGGCATGCCCCATCATCATCCTCCAGCGCAAAGACCCGCAAACTCTGGCCGGGATGCTGAGTCTTGTAAGCGTCGAGCTGGGCCTGGCTGAAGAGCAACACGCTTCCACCCCAGTCCAGGCCGTTCTGGTCGAAGGCGTAGGGCCCACCGGCGTGCTCCCCGGCGCATTGGAGGCTCACCAGGGAATCGGAGGTCCCCGACTGGCCGAGGATGTGGATCTCAAATTCGGGATCCCCCTTCAACCAACCCTCAAATGTTTGGGTGAAATGACTATAGGTCATGTACAAGCCGGGGGCCGGTGGGGGCGGACTGCCGCCGCCTCCACCCCCACCCCCGCCCCCGCCCCCGCAGGTGGAGGGGGTGCAGCTCACGCCGCCCGGGCCGCGGTAACGGTCGAAGTCGGTTTCCACCGGGACCGCGGCCAGGACCGGCGTCTCCGGTGGACGGTTGGGGTCGAGGAAATGGCGCCCGCCGTCCAGATCGTAGGCCACGGGAATTTCGTGGTCGCCTGCCGCCGTGGCCACCAGCAGATGGTCCCCGCCATCCCATTTGGCCCGGTGCTCGGGCCAGGGCAGATACACCTCCAGCGGCGTGGTGGCCTGGGTCTCGGCGTCAACCTGGGACTCGGTCTCCCGGTTCTCGCGCGCGATGTCGTGGAGCGCCCGCCGGCCCGGCTCCTTGAGCAGGCGCTGCAGGTGGATCTTGTGCTCCGGCACCGGCGAAGCATCGAGGCGGCTCTTGACGTAGGCCCGAAATTCCGGGTTCTTGAGGGCGCGGGCCAACCGCCGTGCGGTAGTCTCCATTTTGGGCAGCTCGGGTGAGGTGCCGAGCGCGGCGGGGGGGACCGCCGCAGGAGGGGTGGTGGGGGCAGTGCCGGGATCACGATCGGTGCAGCCGGCCGTGACCGCGACCAGAGTGAGTACCACGGGCCAGATCCTGCGGGACATAGAACCTCCTTGGCTTGATGAGGGCGCCGACAGCGAGCGCCGGTGGGTGACGGCGGGGCCAAGGTAGGATCGAGTGGGCGGGAAACCGTTACCCGATTTACGCGACCGGGCACCAGAAAACGCGACATCGTCGGAGCGACCCAGTAGGGGCGACCCTCCGGGTCGCCCTTCTTCGGCCGCCTGGCGAAGGGAAGCCATCAATGCACCGCGAATCCCAGATCGGGGAGTACCGCATCACCACCGACCCCACGGCCATCGACGTGTCCATGGTCCACGGGTACCTCTCCCGTTCCTATTGGGCGGAGGGGATTCCGCGCGAGATCGTCGAGCGCTCGATCACCAACTCGCTCTGCTTCGGGGTGTACCACGGGTCGAGACAGGTGGGATTCGCTCGGGTCATAACCGACCGGGCAACCTTCGCCTATCTCGGCGACGTGTTCATTGTCGAGGAGTACCAGAAACGGGGGCTCGGCCGTTGGCTCATGGAGGTGATCATGAGCCATTCCGAGCTTCAGGGGCTGCGGCGCTGGCTGCTGGCCACTCGCGATGCCCACGGACTCTATCGCCAGTACGGATTCGTGCCGCTGGGGGCGCCGGAGCGGTTCATGGAGATTTTCGAGCCAGGGATCTATAAGAAGGTCGTGAGGACTGAGGACTGAAGCCTGAGGCTCCGCTGGAAAGTTTCCTCGATTTTCTCGAACTGATCGCCATACTGGCGCTGTATATCGCGCCGTTGGCCGCGCTGTGGTGGTGGGTCCGCCGGCGCCGTCAGCGGGAGGCCCAGCGTCAGGCCGCTGCGGTGCGGGCAGCGCACTCGGACCGATCCGAGGCCCTGATAGCGCCCGCCGAGGAAGCGCTGCCCCAGACCAGATACTCCTTCGATATCGGCAACGCGCTGGTCTACCTCGTGGTCCTCCTCGGGATCGTCGCCGGGGTGGGGAAGTGGTGGGGACTCCTCTTTCATGCCCTCTATCTGTGCTTCGTGCTCGGCTTCACCTGGACTACCCTCAGCCGGAAACAGTTCGAAAGGGCACGGGCCCATTACCCTGATACCAATCGGGAGACCTGGATCTTCAATTTCGGCCTGTTCTTCGTGCTGCTGCCTTTGGCTGCCTGGCTCGTGTTCGGACTGCCCAGCCTGCTGTTCACGATACGCGAGCGGCGGCCTTGACTCTGTACCAGCTACGTCGTTCTTGGGTTCTGTCATTGCGAGGCCTCGACCGGTCCCGAGCGGAGCGAGGAAAGGGGCCGAAGCAATCCTTCTCACCTCCACGCGCGAACCGGGCGAGACTGCTTCGGGCGA
>JBGPJS010000264.1:0-5893 GCA_041485505.1 Gemmatimonadota bacterium
CTCAGTACGGGGAGTGTGAAGAAGAAGGTGGTGCCGCGGTCAGGCTCGGACTCCACCCAGATCCGGCCACCGTGGCGGTCGACAATCTTCTTGGCGATGGCCAGCCCGATCCCGGTGCCACCGTACTGCTCACGACCGTGGAGGCGCTGGAAGATCACGAAGATCCGCTCAAAGTATTCGGGCGCGATGCCGATCCCGTTGTCCCGCACACTGAAGAGCCATTCGGTGTCGCGGCGTGCGGCCGAGAGGTGTATTCGTGGCGGTTCGGCCCCGCGAAACTTAAGCGCGTTGGACATCAGGTTCTGGAAGAGATGCTCCAGTTGTCCCGCATCGGCCTGAACGGTGGGCAGCCGGTCGGAGGTCACCGACGCCCGGGATTCGTCGATCACCAGCTTGAGGCTGCTGAGGGCTCGGTCGGCGACCGCGTTGGCGTCCGTCGGCGCCAGGGCAAGACCCCGGGTGCCGACCCGGGAGTAAGCCAGCAGGTCCTCGATGAGGCGCTGCATGCGGAGCGCGCCGTCGAGGGCGAAGCCGATAAAATCGTCGGCATCGGCGTCCAGCTTTCCGCGGTAGCGCTTGCCCAGCAGCTGCACGTAGCTCCCTACCATCCGGAGGGGCTCCTGCAGGTCATGGGAGGCGACGTAGGCAAAGCGCTCCAGCTCCTCGTTGGAACGAAGAAGCTCGGTCTCGACCCGCTTCCGCGCGCTGATGTCCACGACCGAAGCAAGCACGAACACCCCCTCGTCGGTCTCGATCGGATTCAGTCCGATCTCGACGGGGATCTCCCCGCCGTCCTTGCGGACGCCATGGAGATCCCGCCCGGCCCCCATCGCCCGGATTTTGGGGTCGGCGAAGAAGTCGGCCCGGAAGCCGGGGTGGCGTCCCCGCAGCCGCTGGGGCACCAGCAGCTCGATGGGCTGCCCCAACAGTTCGTCCCGGGAGTAGCCGAAGAGGCGTTCGGTCTCCTTGTTGACTAAGGTGATCCTGCCGCCCCGATCGATCATTACCATGCCGCTGGGCGCCGACTCTACGAGGGCGCGAAAGCGGACCTCAATGCGGGTGCGTTCCGTGTTGTCGTTGTTGACCTCGAGCACCCCAATGGGGCGCTCGCCGTCGTCTCGGTGCAGGACCCAATGGGTCGCTACCACGATCCGTCGACCCTGGGCGTGCCGGTGAATCAATTCCCCTTGCCAGTGACCCGTCCGTAGCAGCGTCGCCTCAATCTCGGCGAGCGGCTCCGGAAACTCGGTCTGCAGCAGCTGATGCGAGATGCGCCCAGCGGCCTGCGCCTTGGTCCAGCCGTACAGCTGCTCCGAGCCGGTATTCCAGAAGCGGATCGTGCCGTCCAGGTCGCGGATCAACACGTGGGCCAGATCGAGGATCTGTGCGTGCTCCTGCACCGCGGTGGCCTGGGCATGGCGCTCTGCGTCCACTCGGTTGAGCCGCGCGGCGCCCCATAGCGTCACCACAGACAGCGAGACCAGGCTCACCAGGACCATGATCGCCAGTCCGAACGGGGTTCCATACCAGCCGGCTTCCTGGCCTTTGAGCCCCAACCAGCCGAGGCTGAACAAGAGCGCGAGCATGATCGGCAATACCGTCCGTACCAGCGGACCACCGGGTCCGTCGCTGAGGGCAATCCGCAGCAGCGGCCCGTCGCGATCCCGCGCCAGTAGGCCGGTGCACAGTACCAGGAAGGCCAGGGCCGTGTGCAGGGCCATCCGAGTGTAGGAGGAGATCCCGGTCAACGACGTGACGCTATAGGCGTAGCCGATCACCGCGGTGAGCGCGATGACCGCCGCGGCGAGGGTGCAGGCCTCGACCAACCAGGGGCGGCGAAGCGCCCCTCCGTCTCGCCGCGGCAGTGCCACGGCAACCAGTACAAAATTCAGGGCGGTATTCAGGCCCATGCGACCAGGGAAGGCGAGTTGAATCGTGGGATCTTCCCTCGCCAGGAACTGGTCGATGCCGAGTTCCAAGCCGGTCAGATACTCGGTGAGGGTCAACAGGCCGATCCCGGCGACCGCCGCTGCGCACGCGGTGCCGAGCCTTCGTTCGGCGGATCCTCCCTCCGAAAGCCAGAGCGACAGGCCGCACAGCAGCAGCGCCGCGGCCGTGTTCGCTTTCATCGTCGAGAGGCCCGGCAGCACCGAAGTCAGGATCGGGACGGCAAAGGTCCAGCCGATGAGCCCAAGGGCCCCAATGACGGCGACGGTGACCGCCGCGGGGCGGGGAAGTCGTGCCAGCACGGGTGGGGCCGCAGCGGTGCGGGAGTCGGTCACGACTGCGCCTGTCTCAGGACCCGGTGAGCTCGGCCGAGAGCGCCTCCGCGTGGTCGCCGCGGGTCAGTAAAGTCGAGGCGTGGGGCAGGTGAGAAGCGGCGGGAGGCTCGGCGGGGCAGACCCGATCGATCAAGGAAGGGATTGCAAGATGTCGGCAAAGGATGCCCTCCCCAAATGCTCAGATGAACATGGTGCCGGTGTCGCGGGCCCGCTAGGGGCTTCTCCCAGTCCTCAGCCGCGCGCCTTCGCAGGCTGCGGAAGAATTGACTGGTGGAGCCGCGCGCTATAGGCTCGACCGTGAGGTTGGCCACCGACTGCCCCCAGCTGTCCCTCCTGGAGGTGCATCATGCGTATCAATGCCGCCCTGCTGAGCATCGCCTTCCTTGCCGAGCCGGCCCCCGCGACCCGGCTTGCGGCGCAGGAGCCTCCCCCGTCCGATACCGCGTGGCGCTACCTCTCGCCCGACAAGATCGAGTGGTTCTGTCTCTGCGCGACGGACAAGGTACTGGTGGCCACGAAAAACCTGGTCGCCGCGCTCGACGCGGGATCGGGTGGGCAGCTCTGGCAGCTGGATGGAGTCCCCAGCCTGGCTGAGGGACTCTTCCCCGGATCGAGCGATTCAGTCGCCGGGTTCTCCTACAAGGAGCAGAGGATCGTCGGGTTCGACATGGCCTCGGGGCGGCACCTCTGGGCCCAGGACTCTCTCCCGGCCTCGGAGCGGATCCTGGGATACTTCCGGCTGGGGAACCGTGACCTCCTGCTGCTCTTCCGCCAGAGCGCGGCGCCGACCCCGACCGTGACCGCGATCCGCCTCTCGACCGGTGAGGTGCTCTGGCAGCGCAGCGATCTGTTTAGCCAAAAGCCCAAGTTCGGGGGACAGGGCGGCTTCTCCGACCTCACGGTGTACCAGACCCTGCTCATCGACAGCGACACGACGCTGATTCTCTATGTCACGCAGGATGGGCCGATGCGGCTCGACGCGCGGAGTGGGGCGACCCTCTGGCGGGGCGAGGCCCTCAAGGGGCGGAAGGTGCCCTCGGTCTACGACCATGAACCCTATGCCCCGATGCTGATCGCCGACAGCATTCTGGTGATTCCCTCCGGCAAACACCTGGTCGGGCTGGATGTTCGCGACGGCCACCTGGTCTGGGAGCAGGCCGCGGAGTACCCCAAGCGCCCGGCCTCCCTGGCCCGTCGGCCGGCCGGACTCCTGGTAAAGGCGGGCTCCTCCTACGTGACCGTGCTGGATCCCACGACCGGGGCCGCCCGCTGGGCGGCGCCGCTTACCGTCGAGAGCAACGGCGCAGCCTACGAGGTGACCCAGGACCACTACTACGTCGTCTCGGGTGACCGGCTGCTTTCGGCGCTCCTCACCACCGGCGATACCACCGGCCTCGCGACCGTGGCCTTCGAGGGCGGTGAACATCCGGTGTACCTCACCGTGATCGGGGGACGGCTGGTCATGGCTTCGCGACAGAACATCGCGGTGGCGGACAGCGACGGGCACCTCGCCTACCAGAAATACGTGAAGGCGCCGGGCACCAGTTTCCTCCAGAAGCTGGCCGCGGGCCTCAGCAACAACGCCAGCGTGTTCAGGTTCCGTTACGGCTCGACCTCGCTGGCCTCGCTCTACTCTTATTTCTTCTCAGAGGCGGCGGATTCCGCCGGGCGGAAGGGCTATAGCATCGTCCGGCTGCGACTCGAGGATGGCGAGCCGGCCGGCCGAGTCTGGGTCAGTGAGAAGGGCACAACGTACCGGGTCGATCATGTTCGCTCGCAGGTCTTGCTGCAGATGGATGATACGACTCTGGTCGCGATGCGGTTCCCCTCGGCGCCCTAAGCCCCGGCCGGAGCCTCGCTACTCCTCCGGGGTGATGAATCGCAGGTCCAGCCCCTCCACCCGCGCGGGATCGAGTCGCGTTTCCCGGCCGGAGCTTTCCCCCAGCCAACCCCGAGCCCGGAGCAGGTCGGTCAGCCCCTCTAGTGAAAAAACCGCGAAGACCAGGCTTTGTACGCCATCCGTCGCGGCGGAATCAAGTCGGATGGCCGGGCCGGTGCCGATGGGCCAGGGCCCCGTTGCCGGAAGGGCGAATGGTCGCAGGACCCCCTGCCAGTTGCCCAGCGCCTCCGGATAGTTAGCGACGCCCACTCGGACCTCCCCCATGGCGCCGACGCCCAGCAGGCCACCCCTCCTCGCGGCGAGACTATCGCTGAGCATCATCTGCCGGAGCTGGGGATCGAAGGCCCGATAGTCCCGGAGCACCACGGCGGTTCCGCGCGACAAAGATGGCAGCGGCGCCGTCATCCACAGCGTGTCACTACCGCCTTCTCTGATCGTGGGGAGGGCCCGGCCGTGCCCGATGTCACGATGGTGCAGGGTGAGCAGCGCGTCATAAATCGGGTAAGACCGGAACACCAGGCCCGTGACGCGCGCCTTACCGGCTGGCGCCGAGGAATCCCCCCTGAACTCAAGCGCGGCATTGCCGACCGCCACCGCGCCGCTCTCAGTGCTACCGGAGAAAGCCTGTTCGACGGGGAACCCCAGGGTATCGGCGAAGAACGAGAACAGGCCCAGCGGCTCCCGCGAGCCGATCACGACCCGGTCCACCTGGCGCACCACCGCCTCAGGTTTGGTGGGAGCTGGGGTACCGGCGGGCCTCACGTGCACCGCCCGGGAGACCAGCAGCGGTTTGGCAACCTCAATCCTCAGATCACCGGTGTCCTTCGGGGTGAAGGCAAAATCGTAGGTCTCCCCCACGTTGGTGCCCACGAATGCCGACTCGGCCTTCTGCCTTGACTTCGGCAGGTCAGCGCCGTCTTTCGCCACCGGTCGCCAGCGCACCGGGCCTCGGCCGTTGCTGAGCCAGAGACGAAGTCCGTTATTCGCCAGGATGTTGATGATCCGCAGCCGGTACTGGGTGCTTTGCTCCAGCTCCAACGGAGCGAGCACCGTCTCCCCATTCAACCAGGGTAATCCCAAGTCGCCTAGTTCATTGCCACCGAGTACGAGGGGGATGTCCCGCGTGGAGTCGAACGACTCCCCTGGGGGCAGGACGATCAGCGGGCCGTACAACCCGTCGCCCAGTTGATTCTCGTTCTCCATGTGGGTGTGGTAGATGAACGTCCCGGCGCGCGGCGGGGTCATGAGCACATCGAAGGAGTCGTCCGGCATGACGTGCGGGGCCAGGCGAGCGGCATCGCCGCTCCACCCGGGAACTCCGTCATAGTAGCTCTCGAGTTCGATACCGTGCCAGTGCACCGCAATGGGTCCGGTCAGGTGGTTGACCAGGGTGATGCGGGTTGGCCGGCCGCGGGTCAGGATGAGTGGGGGGCCGGCGACTCTCGGCGCGGTATTCCTGATGCCGCCCCCGGCTTCCTCGATCGTCACGCCGATCGCCGAGTGGTTTCCCAGCCGTCCCGGTAGCGAGTCCACGATCATGCGGAGGTGCTGGCGCACCGTCTCCTTCGCTTGGGTCACTGCCCCGCGGGGCCGGACGGTGAAGCCGATCACCAGTCCGGCCATCGTGTCGTGGCCGTGCACCGCGACGATCGAGTCCACCGGGTAGTAGTGTCCCGACATCGGATAGACGAGATCCGCCGTGACATGCACC
>JBGPJS010000265.1:0-5879 GCA_041485505.1 Gemmatimonadota bacterium
CAAGAGGCGGTATCGCGCTGAGTGAGGATTCAGGAGTCAGGGTTCAGGAGTCAGGAGTCAGCCGGCAGGATTCAGGAGGGGGGATCCGGGAGCCAGGTTCTGAATCCTGACTCCTGCCCGCTGAATCCCGAATCCTGAATCCCGAATCCTACAACGCCGCCGCCTCCCCTCCGGACGGAAGCCCCGACACCGCCACAATCCCGTCGCATCGGGCGCAAACCGTTCCCTTGTCATCGACGATTTCCGCGGACGAGAAGACCAGGTTGGTCCCGGCCTTCACCAGCCGGGCCACCGCCGTGACACTCTCGCCCAGTACCGGGCGGAGGAACTGCACGCTGATCTGCGCGGTGCCGACCCGCCGGTCCCGACTCTGGAAGTGTCCTACGATCCCCACCGCTACGTCGCAGAGCCCGGCGATGACCGCGCCGTTCACCGCTTGGGTCCCGAGACCGCCGCGGTGATGCGGCTGCAGCGGTGAAATGGTTACCCGGACCACGTTAGGATCGCTGAAGTCGGTCCGCGCCCCCATATGGCGCAGGCCGGGATGGGCGTTCCAGGCTTCCGCCAGGGCCGCCCGCTCGGTGGGGCCGAAGGGAATGGCGGGATGTGTCATCCGGGGGCCTTTGTGACTAGATTTCCCGCCGTTGGATACCCAGGTTCTTCACCGTACAAACAGAGGCATCGTGCCGCGCACGTCCCGAAAACGCTCCACCGCTCCCCCCGTCCACCACCGAAATTTTGGCCGCCGCTCCCTTGAAGCCCACCGCGAGTGGCTACTCCAGCAACATGGTCCCGTTTGTGCTTACTGCGGCAATGAAATGCCCGTGGGCTCGGTGACCCTCGACCACGTTTACCCCCGGCGGGGCCAGCAGGCCTACGACCGGGCCGACAATCTCGTGATTGCCTGCCAGGCCTGCAACGCAGCCAAGGCGGACACGCCCTTCCTCTCCTTCATTACCCAGAAGCGGTCACGCGGGGTCTTCCTCCTGCACTACGGAGACCACCTCTCCGAGCCGGTCAAGGAGCTGGTGCGGAAAGCCTCCGAGCGCGACCTACTCGATTTCGAGGACGGCAACGCGCCGAAGCCCAGCGGTCTGGGCCATCGGAGCGGACGGAGCACCGGCAGACGACGATAAGCAGTGAGCGGTGAGCGGTAAGCAGTGAGCGGGTGGCACCCTGTGACTGAAACCCTCCGGTGCCCGCGGCAACGGAGGGTTCCTCGTTTCTCGGAGCGCCCCGCTTACCGCTCACCGCTCACCGCTTCTGTCACAATCCTCCTCTGCTCCGTGGCGTGGGCCGCCGGATAGCCCTCCGCCGGGCTGGCCCGCTCCGGGCGCCCGACGTATTGCAGATGCACGCCGGACGGCAGCAGCCCCTTGAGCCGGTCTTCGATGAAAAGCCAGGCGCCCATGTTCCGCGGCTCCTCCTGGGTCCAGACCACTTCGCGGAGATCGGGATACTTCCCGAGCATCTCGCGCAATTCCTGCTCCGGGAAGCTGTAGAGCTGTTCCAGCCGCACCAGCGCCGGCCGAAGACCGGAAGACTTGGCGGCTTCGGCGAGGAGATCGTAATACACCTTGCCGGCACAGAGGACCACCCGGCTCACCCGGGCGTGCGGCGTCGCCGGATCGTCGATGACCGGCTGCCAGCGACCGGTCGCCAGCTCGTCGAGGCGGGACACTGCCTGGGGGTGGCGCAGCAGACTCTTCGGCGTCATGATGACCAGCGGGCGCTGACGGGTCCGCCGCGCCTGGCGGCGCAGTAGATGGAAATACTGCGCCGGCGTCGTGCAGTTGGCGACCCGGATATTTCCCTCCGCCGCAAGCTGCAGAAACCGCTCCAGCCGGGCGCTCGAGTGTTCGGGACCCTGCCCTTCGTAGCCATGGGGCAGCAGCAGGGTGAGGCGGGTGGTGAGCCCCCACTTGGAAAGCCCGGCCACGATGAACTGGTCGACGACGACCTGCGCACCGTTGATGAAGTCGCCGAACTGGGCTTCCCAGAGAACCAGGGTCTCCGGTGCCGCGGCACTGTAGCCGTATTCGAAGCCGAGGCTCGCCAGCTCCGAGAGCGGACTGTTGTGCAATTCGAGCGGTGCCAGCGCACCAGGGAGACGTTTAATCGGGGCGAACTCCTCGCCGCTGACCGCGTCGTGCAGTACCAGATGTCGCTGGCTGAAGGTTCCGCGCTCACTGTCCTGACCGGTGAAGCGGACCGGGATCCCTTCCGCCAGCAGTGTCCCGATCGCCAGCTCCTCAGCGTGGGCCCACTCGATCCCGCCCTCCGGCCCCATGACCGCGCGACGCCGCTCGAGCTGCTTGCGGAGCTTGGGGTGCACGTTGAACCCCTCGGGCCAGCTGAGCAGCTGCTCGTTCAGCGCCCGGAGCATTTCCGCCGGGACCGCCGTTTCCACTTCAACCCCTGACGACCGCTCCACCACGGTCGGCGCCGCCGGGGCGGTCTTCCCCATGCTGGCCTTGAAGGCACTCTGGATGTCCACCAGCCGCTGATACGCGGCCCCGGCCTGCTCCTGTGCCTCGGCCTCGCTCAATGTCCCGGCGGTCACCAACTGCTTCGCGTAACGCTCCCGCACGGTGGGGAGCCCCTTGATCCGCTCATACATCACGGGCTGGGTATAGGCGGGCTCGTCCGATTCGTTGTGTCCGTGGCGGCGGTAACCCACCAAGTCGATCAGCACATCCTCGTGGAACCGCTCCCGGTATGCCATGGCGAGACGTACGGCCGCTAGACAGGCCTCGGCGTCATCGGCATTGACATGGATGATGGGGACGTCGAATCCCTTGGCCAGATCGCTGGCGTGCCGGGTAGAGCGGGCATCCCGCATGTCGGTGGTGAACCCAACCTGGTTGTTGGTGATGATGTGAAGAGTGCCGCCGGTCCGGTACCCTTTGAGCGCGCCCAGGTTGAAGGTCTCGGCCACCACGCCCTGGCCGGCGAAGGCCGCGTCGCCATGGATGATGACGGGAAGAGCCGCGCTGGCGTCGTGGTGGGCGTCACGCCCCTTGCGAGAGGTCTGCCGGGCGCGGGCCCGCCCATCCACCACCGGACCCACGAATTCCAGGTGACTCGGATTGGGGAGCAGAGTGACTGTGATGGTTTTCCCGGTGGATGTCCGGTAGCCGCCCTCCGCCCCGTGATGGTACTTCACGTCGCCGGTGCCGCCCTCGGGGGTGAGGGTGCCGCCTTCCACGTGGCGGCCGCCCTCGAACTCCGCGAAGATCGTCTCGTACGGCCGGCCCACGGTATGGGCCAGCACGTTGAGACGGCCGCGGTGGGCCATACCGAGGGCCACCTCGCGAGCCCCGGATTGGGCTGCCAACTCGATGGTGAGATCCAGCATGGGCACCAGCAGATCTACCCCCTCGATAGAGAAGCGCTTCTGGCCGAGGTAGGCCTTGTGGAGGAACTTCTCGAGGGTCTCCACTTCGGTGAGCCGTCCCAGCAGCTTTTTCTTCTCTTCGCTGGTCAGCGGCATGCGATGGGCGCCCGATTCGATCATCTGGCGGAGCCAGACCCGCTCGTCGTGGTTGGAGATGTGCTCCAGCTCGTACGCCAGCGTCCCGCAGTAGGCGTCGCGGAGCGTCGGCAGCGCCTCGGCCAGGGTCCGTCCCGGCGTCGCGATGCGGAGGACGCTGGTCGGGATGTCGGCCATTACTTCAGGGGTGAGGCCGAGGGGTCCGGGGTTGAGGGCGGGATCGCCGATCGGCTCGCTGCCGAGAGGGTCGAGGTTCGCGGCCAGGTGTCCGTGGGTGCGGTGCGCCTTCACCAGGGCCATCGCCGCGGCCACATGGTAGAGTTGGGCGTCGGAAATGGGACCCGCCGCCTTGGCCCCCGGAAGCGGCCGGCTGGAGGCTGGCGCCTGGGCGGTGGCAGTCGCTTTGAGCCCCAGGCTCTCGAAGACGGCCTCGTAGAACCGTTCCTCACCCTGGAGCAGCGAGTCCAGGGTGCGGAGAAATTCCCCCGACTCCGCTCCCTGGATGACTCGATGGTCGTAGGTGCTCGTGACCATCATGACCTTGCTGATCCCGAATTCGCGCAGCTTGTCGTCGGAGACGTCCGCAAATTCCGGCGGGTAGTCGATGGAACCGACCGCGATGATGCTTCCCTGGCCGGCCATGAGCCGTGGTACCGACGCTACCGTGCCGAGCCCACCGGGGTTGGTCAGGGTCATACTGGCGCCGGCAAAGGCGTCGGGCAGGAGCTTGTTGGCGCGGGCCTTCTCCACCAGTGACTCGTAGGTGCGGTGGAATTCAGCGAAACTCATGGTCTCGGCATGGTGGATGACCGGGACGACCAGTCCGCGGCTGCCATCCTTGCGTTCCACGTCCACCGCCAGGCCGAGGTTGACCGCGTCGGGATCAATCCGATGGGGTGAGCCGTCGACCTCGAGGTAGGTGTAGGTCATGACCGGGTGCCGCTTCGCAGCGAGCACCAGACCGTGGCCGATCAGATGAGTGAAGGAGACCTTCTCGGGGCGGCCATCGGTCCTGAGGGCGTTGTTGAGCTCGCGGCGACGGATCTCGAGCAACGCTACCGTCAGTTCCCGGAAGGTAGTGGCCGTGGGAACCGCGAGACTTTGGTTCATGTTGGCGGCGAGACGGGCGGCGGGGCCCTTCAGCGCTTGCGCGCCGGGGGGAGCGGCAGAAGGGGCGGGAGCGCCGGACCGGGCGGACCCATGATCCAACGGCACCTGGACCGCCTCTACCGCCTCTCCCGCACTTCCCGCCCCATTGCCCTTGGCGTCCGGAATCTCCCCTACCACGCCACTCTCGAACAGACGTCGCCATTCCGGCGACACCGAAGACGGATTGCGCAGGTATTCCTCGTAGATCACCTGGGCAAAGGCTGCGTTCGCGGTTTCGAAGACGTTAGGATCCACGCCGGTACCACTGCCTCTCGATGCTGGGGCCAGGGGGCAACTCAGTCTCCCCACGCAAGATAACGCCTGAGGCGCCGGAAGGGACCGCCTCGCTGGGCCCGGCTCGGCCGGCTCGGCCGCTCTCCCGCGTGTCTCCTCGGGAGACTGAGTCGTCCACTTTGGCGCTCCCCACCCCGCTGGCCGGGAATGCTGGAGCCGCTCGAGGCGTCTGCTGGGTGATGTGCTTCACAGGCCGGAACTCAGGAATTCCATAGGTTGGATCGAAGTCGCGGCCGTCTCTCGTCGCGACCAGATAGCTTGCAGCCCTCCGCTCGGCATGCTGGAGCGGTCCCTTCCATCGCCACAATGCGGCGACACTCTTAGAGGATTTTCCCTTATGCGATCGATCCGGCTGGCTACGTTCGCGGTTGTTGGAGCGGCGGCGATTTCCGTCGCCTGCGGTGGCGGGAGCTCTCCCACCCCCATTACCGCGACCAAGGTGGCGTTCACGGTACAGCCCGGCAACACCCTCGCGGGAGGGACGATCGCTGCGGTCAAGGTGGCGCTGCAGGACGCCAACGGGACAACGGCGACGGGCGCGACGGACCAGGTGACACTTGCCATCGGCAACAACGCAGGCCCCGGCACCCTTTCCGGTACCCTGACCGTGCCCGCAGTGAGCGGGGTGGCGACCTTCTCCAACTTGAGTATCGACAACCCGGGAACCGGCTACACCCTCACCGCGAGCTCCGGTAGCCTGACCGGTGCCACCAGCAGTGGGTTCAACATCACTGCACCTCCCACCCCGACCAAGGTGGGCTTCACGGTCCAGCCCAGCAACACCGTCGCGGGAGCGACCATCGCTGCGGTCAAGGTGGCCATCCAGGATGTCAACGGGGTCACGATAACCACCTCGACTGCGGTAGTGACGATGGCGATCGGGAACAACGCGGGCCCCGGCACGCTCTCCGGCACGTTTTCGGTCCCCGCGGTGAATGGTGTC
>JBGPJS010000266.1:0-5867 GCA_041485505.1 Gemmatimonadota bacterium
CCCGGTTCGTCGTCCACCAGAAGCACCCGTCGGCCTTCGGTCCGGCTATCCGGATCGAGGTTGACGGCCGAGATCATCGCGGCCACGGATTCGCCGGCGCCCGGTTCCCCAACCTGTCGCTCAGTGGGCGCCTGCAGCGGGAGGGATGGGAGCGAGATCCGGAAGATCGCGCCGCCGCCGGGACGGTCATCCACCGAAATCTCTCCTCCATGGGCCTTGAGGATGCCCGCCGAATTGGACAAGCCGAGACCAGTGCCCTGACCGTCGGGCTTGGTGGTGTAGAACGGCTGGAAGATCCGGTCCTTGAGGTACGGTGGGACGCCCGGACCGTCGTCCTCCACCGTAAGCATGAGGCGTCCGTGTTCTCCGGGCGTGAGGCCCACGGTCACGGTCCCGTAGCCACGATGGGCGGAGATCGACTGCTGGGCGTTCACGATAAGATTGAGTAGGACCTGCTGCAGCTGGTTGGCGTCCCCCAGCATCCGGCTCCAGACCAGGACCGTGTCGCCGGGTTCGAACCGTGGGGCCCGCAAGACCACGTTGTGGAGCTCAAGATGGTGCCGGCAAAGCGTCAAGGTGCGACGCACCACGTCCGCCAGCGACACCGTCCGCCACTCCGGAGGATGCTGGCGTGCCGAAGCGAGCAGGCCGTGCACGATACTGCCCGCGCGACGGGCCTCAGAGAGGATCAGTTCCAGGTCCTCCCGGAGCTGGGGGAGCTGGGTGCTCTCCCCACCGTCCGGGCGCGTCTCCGGGTGCCGGGGCCAGAAGGCCAGGATGGCCTGGACACTGGCGGTGATGGTGGCGAGTGGGTTGCTCAGTTCATGGGCGATGCTGCTCGCCATGTGCCCGATAACGGAGAGCCGGTCGCGATGGACCTCGTCCGGCGGCGGCGCCGGTCGGAGCGTCGCCGTCACCGATGCGGCCATGTCCGGAGCCATCACCCCGCTCCCTCACGAGGCCTCACCTGACCATTCCGTTTCTCAAGCATCCCGGCGTCTCCGAATCGGACTGACGGGCGACCTGAAAGGCCGCATCGATCTGCGCCTGCCGGGCTCCGGCATCCCGCATGGTGGCGTCCGGGTTGAACGAGAGCACCTCCCGGGAGGACTGATTCGGCCCAGGGCCGGGTTCGGCCGCTCCACCCATGGCCTGGTCGAAGAGCGCCGCCACACCCTCAATGCGGGCTTCCACGTCGTTGAGCAGCTGGCCGGCGCCCCGCATCTGTTGCGCGGTGATGTCCTGGAACTGGAGACAGTTGTAGAGCTGATTCACTTCGGCCCGCAGGGCGTCGAACCCTTCGGCGACCGAGTGGCTGGTGGAAGCCGTGGCTTTCTGGAGTTCGTCGATGGTGGCCAGAGTACGGTCGAGGCCGTTGAGCATCTCGATCGCGGCACTCTCGGTCGCCGAGGTAACCTCCTTCAGCTTGTCATGGGTGTCATGGATTGGTTGGACCGCATGGGCCTTGATGGTCTCGCGGGTGAGCCGGATGCCGCCCAGCGCCTCGGCGATCTCGGCATGGGCGCGAAGCAACACCTTGGAGAAACCCGCCAGGTTGGGCCGATAGGAGAGCGTGGTACAGAGCTCCTGAACCCGGCCGCTGGGCTGCTGGGTCGGGGACTGCTGGACCTCAGCCACCAACGCGCCCAACAGATCCAGAGTCGTCTCCAGTTCACCCGCGAAGGAATTCAGCTGTCTGGAATCCATGGTGGCACCGTGCCGAGCCTAGGTTCACGCCGAGCCGGAGGCGAGGGAAAGGATCTGGTCGATCTTCTCCTTCAGCACCTCTGGGGTGAACGGTTTGAGGATGTAGCTGCTGACGCCGGCCTCGACGGCCTGAAGGATGTCCTCCTTCACGCTGCGGGTGGTCACCATGAGGATCGGCGTCTTGGCGTAGGGCGGATTCGCGCGAAGGTTCTTGACGAACTCCAGCCCACCCATCACCGGCATGTTCCAGTCCGTGATCACCAGGTCGATGCTGGGGTCGCATTTCTCCAGTGCCTCGGCTCCGTTCTCGGCCTCGACGCATTCCTCGTAACCGATGCTCTTGAGGGCGTTGACCACGATCCGGCGCATCGTGGCCGAATCGTCGACGACCATGCACTTCATGGCGGGCTACTCCGGGCGCGAAAGAGCGGGATCGGACTGCAGTTTCCGGGCGACCTGGTCGAGGACCTGCGTGGTGTCGTAGTGGCCCGACGTCAGCCGCACCAGGATCTCCCGGAAATGTCCCACCGGAATACCGGAAGGTGTCTGGCCCCCCGCGGCCGCCCGGCCGCGCGCCTCCTGGGAGATCTCGACGCTGTCTCCGGAGCGCGGTCCCGCATCGGCGGCGGCAGAACCGGTTTCCGCCGGTCGCACCGAGGCGGACCCCGTCGCTCCCCGATTGCCAGCCGCCTGCAGGTGGGCCCCGTCGATCAGTGGGTGCGAGCCGCTCGCCTTGGTCGGATCAATAGACATGAGTCTCTCCAGTTGCTGTCATCATCGGTCGCGAAAGGGCCGAACTTAAAGCCGAGAGGACGACCGGCGTCCGGGGCTGTCGCCTAGCCGTCGCGGCTGATCATGGCGCGGAGCCTCTCGGGTGAGAGCTGAAGCTCCGGCTGAGCCTTGGTCAGTGCCGGATTCCCCGCCCCACTGGCCAGTGCCCGGGCCTGGTCCGAAACGACCACCTGGTCCCCGCCCGCCGCCGATGCCGTGGTGCGGTTCCCGGTCACGCCCGTGGCTTGGCCGGGCTGATTGGTTGCCACCGCCGCCGCCGACCCGATGCTCCTCGATAGAATCGCTTCAATGGACATTTGTCCTCTCCTTGACCTTTATCCGGTCTTCATGCCCTTCAGTATCGGTTAAGACCGGCCTGGACTTGAGTAGGGATGTCCCAAGGTGAGGGCGGAGGTTGATAGCGATGGGCCTATCCCCGGATGTCCAGAAGTACCGGGTGCCCGGCGCCAGGGGAAAGGTGGGGATAGGCCTGCACCACGTCTGAAGCGAGTGCCGCCAGCTCCTGAACCGCCCCGTCCCGCCTTCCCTCCAGACGTTTGATCAACCCAGCGGCCCCCGCCACGACCTGCCGGGCTGCCCGAGAGGAGTCGGCCAGGATCGCGCGGACCCGCTGGACCCGGGGTCCCTGGTGCCGGTCGAGCCGGGTCTCGATTTCCCCGACTGATGGCCGGATGCTCCGCAGATCAGCCAGGAGGTGATCGGTCTCCTCCGCGATTGTCTCCAGCAGATCGGGGTTCTCCGTGGCCAGCGCGGCCCGCCCGGCGTCCATGAAGTGCACCAATCGGGCGCACCCGGCCCGTTGCGACTCGACCGCCTCGACCAGCCGGTCGGTGGTGGCTTGGTCGAGGTCGCTCACGCCATCACCCTGACCGTCTCGGGCGCCGCCACCTGCTCGGCCGCCTTCTGCCAGGCCTCGTGCAGCTCCCGCACCAGCAGCGTGAGTCGGCCGAGCCGGTCGGGTTCGGGACGGACCGAGAGCGCGATCAGCTCCGCGAGGAAGTAGCCATAGAGCGCCGCGAGCTGTCCGGCCAGGTCGCCGCCGGCCTCGTGATCGAGCGAAACCAGCAGTTCCTGCACAATGGTCTGAGCCCGGAGCAGCTTTCGGCCGTACTCCTCGAAACTCCTCGAGGCGGCCAGGCGACCGGTCTGATGCAGGGTGGAGAGCAGGTGGGAGTAGAGGAAGACGACCCGCTGGGGCGCGGACATGGCGTTCACTTCGGTTTCCTGGTAGCGCGAGAGGGCGTGTCCGCTCATGCGAGGTCGCTCCAGTTGCCGCTCGGGGTTGGGCCGACGGGGGTCAGGCTTCTGCTCCCAGTATCGGCATGGCGGCACTCAACTGAAGCTGCTTGGGTTTGCGGACACCTGGGGTGCCGGTGGGGGCGCTGGCTTTGATGCGGCGGTGCGCCGGTCGGCTTTCACCCCGCGGGCTGCTGCCGCCGATGGCGCGACGGAGGATCGCGGCGATCCGCCGGACCGGGCTGATGTCGCTGCGGAACATGGCCTCCCAGCGTTGGGTCCCGGAGATCGGCTGGGTTCCTCGGAGCGCGTGCTCCAGCTGCTCCCGGGTCCGCGCCACGGGAACCCCCGCGAAGCGATCGTACCAGGGCGATTCGGCGGCGGGGTAGTACACCACCACCGGCACGCCCAGCGCGAGCGCGCAGAGGGTCGAGGTGCTGGTGGTTCCCACGATCCCGCGCGCCGTGCCGGCAAGCGCCCACATGTCCGCCGTATCCACGACGATGGTCACATTCCCGATACCGAGCCCGGCGCAGAAGGCCTTCAGCCGGTCGGCCTTGTCGTGGAAGGGATGCCCCTTGAGGACGATCGGGGCCTCGGGCGCGAACGCCCGCACGGCGGAAAGCGCATCGCGCAGGAAGACCTCACCCATCTCGTAGGGGACCTCGGCCGTGTCTGAGCCGGTGCCGGAAGCGAGAATCACCCAGGGCCGACTCGGGTCGGCCGGCGCCTGGGCCCGCCGGGCGACTTCGGCGCGGGCTTGATCCGAGGCGGCCTGGGGCCACCCGATCACGTGGGTCGGCCGCTTCAGGCCCCACCGCTCGAGGTCTCTGGCCGTTTCACGGCTCCAGACCAGGGAGTGGTCGGCGAAATAGTGATTGCGGTTGCCCCGTCCGCCGGGCCGCAGCGAAAGGAACGCGCCATGCTGCACCAGGATGGTGGGGATGCCGAGCCGGTGAGAGGCCAGGATCCGGCACCGCATGTGAGGGATGTAATCCTGTGCCGCCAGCACCGCCCGCACCTTACCCGCTCCGTAGGCTGCCTCGGTCCAGCTCAAGGTCTCCCGCAGAAACGGCTGCCAGGTGACGAAGAGCAACTCGGCGATCTCCCGCTCCCAGGCTTCGGTGGTCACCCCCGGGGTGCCGGGCCAGACCGCGGGTACCAGCTCCACTTCGGGGCCGACCGGGTCCGCCTCGAGGGTTGGTCCGGGATAGGGCCAGCGGTCTCGGCCGTCCTGAATCAGTCGGACGCCTCCCGTCGCCTCGATGGACTGGATGCACTGGGCCACCTCATTGGCATGGAAGACGACCACATTGGGTCTGGCATCGTGGGACAGGGGCCGTCCCCTCCAGTGCACCCGGGCGCCCTCGCTCGCGATCGGCGCCACGGCCAGGTCCTGGACCAGGTGGACGGCGTCGATCCCCTGATGCGCCAGGCCCAGGGAGGTGAGACCGCGGGAGCGGGCATCGAGGTTGATCAGGGCGCCTTGCACCCAGTCCTCCCCGTCGTGCACCACCGCGTCGGCGCCCGGCGCCAGCTCGAGAACCGCGGCCAGCATGCGGCGGGTGCGCGCGCCGTGAGAGAGGCTGACCGAGAGCGGGAACTCGAGCGCCCACCAGGCCCAGTCCGGATAGACCGCGCCGGAGGGGACCTTGTCCCCCGCAAGGGCACGGGTCAGGTCGTCGACGTGGTCCTGCAGTGCCGACCGTTCCGCCGCGGCATACAGGTCGTCGCAGTGCACCACGGGAATGCCCAACTCGCGCGCCTGGTCCGCGACGGCGCGGGAGCGCGAGGCGACGGCGAGCGGACGGTTGTTTCCCTGGAGCAGCGCCTGGAGGCTGATGCGGCTGTTGAGGACGGCGACGAAGCTCATTGCCGGTGGCCCGCCCTCAGCTGGTCTTCGGCTGCAAGGTGGCCAGCACGCTGGCAGACTGGGACTGCAGCTTCGCGATGGCGACTTCCATCTGGTTGAACTGGGCCATGAGGGAAGCCCGGCGGCGTTCCAGTCGGGCATCGATGGTCGTCGCCCGATTGTCCAACGTTTTCGACTGGTTGGTCAGCGCGGTCTCTTCCTGGTCGATGGTGCCGGTATTGACGTCGGTCCACGACGCGAGCCGGCGGTCGAGGAGGGC
>JBGPJS010000267.1:0-5862 GCA_041485505.1 Gemmatimonadota bacterium
CCTGCTTCGAGCCAGCCGTCCTGCCCGTCAATGCCCGCCAGGCCCATCTGGAGATGGGGGACACCCCGATCGTGGACAAGGGCGGCTACGTGATGCTGGGCAGCGACGACTTCCTGCTCCGCCTGATGGCCGCGGGGGAGGACCAGGCGCTGATCAACGATTACGTCGCCTGGACCCTTCACGCCAGCCGATGCATCGCGATCAAGGTGGTCAACCCGGGCGGCATTTCCGCCTTCAAGTTCAACCAGCGCAAACTGGACCTGGACGAAGCCCATCCCTACTATCGGGTGACACCGCGGGACATCCTCCGCGTCCTCAGCCGGGCGGTTCACGAGCTCGGCGTACCGCACCCACTGCACGTTCACAGCAGCAACCTGGGCCTGCCCGGCAATGCGGACACGACCCTGGGCACGATCCGCGCTTCGGAGGGGCTGCCGATCCATCTCACCCACATTCAATTCCACAGCTATGGGCTCGAGGGGGACCGGAAGTTTTCCTCCGCGGCGGCGCGTATCAGCGAGGCGATCAACAGCACTCCCAACGCCAGCTGCGACGTCGGCCAGATCCTCTTCGGGCAGACGGTGACGGCCTCCGCCGACGCGATGGCCCAGCACCGAAATTCCGCACTCGCGAGCCCGAAGAAGTTCGTGATAATGGACATCGAATGCGACGCGGGCTGCGGGGTGCTGCCATTCCGCTATCGCGACCAGAGCTTCGTGAATGCGCTGCAGTGGGCGATCGGACTCGAGATCTTCCTGCTGGTCAACGACCCCTGGCGGGTGTTCCTCACCACGGATCACCCCAATGGTGCACCGTTCACGAGCTATCCCCACCTCATCCGGCTGTTGATGGATCGCAGCTTCCGGAATGAGCGCCTGGCGCTGATCAATCGTGATGCCCAGGCGATGACCACGCTGGGCAGCATCACTCGGGAATACTCGCTCAACGAAATCGCGATCCTCACCCGGGCGGCCCCCGCCAGGATCCTGGGGATCACCGATCTGGGACATCTGGGCCCCGGCGCCACGGCCGACATCACGGTGTACCGCGACGAGGCCGACCGCGAGCGGATGTTCACCGCACCCGAGTTCGTCTTCAAGAACGGCGAACTGGTGGTGCGTGACGGCAAGGTGGTGAAGGTCACCTGGGGCCGGTACCACACGGTCCAGCCGGAATTCGACCGCGGGATCGAGCGCCGGCTGAAGGACTACTTCGAGCGCTACCAGACCATCAGAGCCGAAAACCTCCGCATCGATGATGATGAGATGATGGCGTTCGGCCATGGCGCGGAAGTCGTCACCCATCCCTGCCGGCGTTGAGCCCGATGAACATCAACGGCGTCAGCATCGACGACGAGTTCGCGGAAGCCTTCGGCATGAAGGCCACTCGCGTGGTTATTACCGCCCATAACCTGACGTGGGCCTACCACGCCGCCCAAGCGGCCACCGGGTTTGCCACCTCAGTCATCGCCTGCGGGTGCGAGGCAGGGATCGAACGGTAGCTGGGCCCGGACGAGACGCCTGACGGGCGGCCCGGCGTGTCGGTGCTGTTCTTCGCTGTCTCGGGAAAGGAGCTCGCCAAGCAGCTCGAGCGGCGAATCGGCCAGTGTGTGCTGACATCGCCAACCAGCGCGGCCTTCGCCGGAATGGACCAAGGGGAACCGCTGCCGCTGGGGAAAAATCTGCGGTTCTTCGGCGATGGTTTTCAGGCTTCCAAGCTGATCGAGCGCCGCCGCTACTGGCGCATTCCGGTCATGGACGGCGAGTTCCTGATCCAGGAGACCACCGACATGGTCGCGGGGGTGGGCGGGGGCAACTTCCTGGTGCTGGCAGAATCCCAGCTGGCGGCGCTCGAGGCCTGCGAGGCCGCGATCGCGGCCATGCGAAGGGTGCCGAACGTGATCATGCCCTTCCCCGGAGGCGTGGTGCGCTCCGGGTCCAAGGTCGGCTCCAAATACAAGGCGCTCGCCGCCTCGACCAACGACGCATTCTGTCCCACCATCCGCGGTGTCACTACATCGCGGCTCACCCCCGAGATCGGGTCGGTGATGGAGATCGTCATCGATGGACTGACCCCACCCGATATCGCCGCGGCAATGCGGGCCGGAATCCAAGCGGTGGTTGGCTTGGGGGCGGCGAAGGGGATCCGGCGCGTGACTGCGGGAAATTACGGTGGCAAGCTGGGCCAGTACCATTTCAGGCTGCACGAGATCATGGCCTCATGAGCCCATTGCGCCTGACCCTGCGTGAGCGTCCCGCCCAACGCGTCGACCTGTCGCCGCTCACGGTCGATCAGCTCATCGGCAAGACCCTGGCGCAGGTGGCTGCGACCGAGTTGCCGAGTGGCAACCGCACGGTGCGGGTGGACCGTCTGTTCACCCTTTCCGGGGACCCCGGCCGCGAGCTCGAGATTGGGAGCGGGTGCGATATGCTGGATCGCATCGGGGCGGGGATGACGGAGGGACGAGTCATCATCCAGGGCGACGCAGGTGCCTACGTGGGCGTTGACATGATCGGGGGAACGGTCGAGGTCCAGGGCAGCGTCGGGGCCTATGCCGGCACCGGCATGCGCGGCGGGCGGATTCAGATCTCGGGCAATGCCGGGGATTTTCTGGCGGGTGCTATCCCCGGCGAGCACCGCGGGATGCTGGGGGGCACGGTTCTGGTTGGGGGCAACGCCGGCGACCGCGCCGGTGACCGCCTCCGCCGGGGCGTGGTGCTCATTGAGGGGAACGCGGGCGATTACTGCGCCTCCAGGATGGTGGCGGGGACCATCGCAGTGTGGGGCGGCGTGGGCAGTTTCCCCGGCCTGGCCATGAGGCGCGGGACGTTGCTGCTGCAGCGGGCCCCCGAGGCATTGCTTCCCACCTTCAACGACTGCGGAGAGCATCCCCTCAACTTTCTTACGCTGCTGGTGCGCTCCTGGCGCGCCCTGCCGGGAAAATTCGCGACTCTTCCTGACTCCGGACTCCGGGTTCGGCGCTTCATGGGCGACCTAGCCAATGACGGCCGCGGCGAGATCCTGGTCCGGGTGTAGGGGCCACACGTACCGGCCAGCGCCCGTTTGGCTTATCTTCTCGCCCCTGCGCCCGGCCCGTCTTCAGCGCGCCCGGGCCAGCCTCGACACCGATGAGATCCCCGCATGAAGGAGCCCATGAACGGCCTCAACCTGAACCAACGGGCTCGCGACCTCGCGGACGTGATGATTAAGGACGCCGCCGGCCTTCGGCTTGCCGGGCAGACCCTGCCCGGCGGCGCCCGTGTGATCGATGCCGGGGTCGAGGTCGACGGGGGACTCAATGCCGGGCTCCTGCTCGGCCAGATCTGCATGGGTGGTTTGGGCGATGTCGACCTCACCTCGCTCCAGCTCGGCGGTGAGAACTGGCCCGGCCTGCAGGTCCGTACCGATCATCCGGCGGTGGCCTGCATGGCGTCGCAGTACGCCGGCTGGGCCATCCAGGTTGACCAGTATTTCGCGATGGGCTCGGGTCCGCTGCGGGCCCATGCGCGGGTGGAAAAGGAACTCTTCGCGAAGCTCGGCTACGCCGAGCAGGCGAGCTGCGGCGTGCTGGTGCTCGAGGGCCGCGCGCTCCCGACGGATGCCGTGGCCGCGTACGTCGCGAAGAAAGCGAACCTCTCGCCAGCGCAGCTTACCTTCCTGATAGCGCCCACCGCGAGTCTCGCTGGCGGCACCCAGATCTCGGCCCGCATCCTCGAAACCGGGCTCCACAAGATGGAAACCCTCGGCTTCGACGTGCGGCAGGTGATGAGCGGGGTCGGCACGGCACCGATCCCGACGGTGGCGAAGGACGACCTCCGTGGGATCGGCCGGACCAACGACTGCATCCTCTACGGCGGGCAAGCGCACTACACCATCAAGGCCGGCGATACCGAGCTGGCCGATCTCGCGGCCAAGCTCCCCGCGAGCGCCTCGAAGGACTACGGCCGGCCGTTCTACGAGATCTTCGAACGATACGACAGGGATTTCTACCGGATTGACCCGCTTCTTTTCAGCCCGGCGGAGGTGTGGCTCACCAGCACTACCTCCGGAAAAACCCACCACGCCGGGCAGGTCAATGGCGAGGTGCTGAAGCGATCGCTGTACCCTGATTGAATGGGGAATGAGGACCGGGGAAAGGTTCCGCCGGTTCCGTTCCCTGTTTCCCGTTCCCCCTTCTCTGGAGACCCAATGCGTCGCTTCGCCATGCTCCCTGCCGCCGGCCTGCTGGTCCTGGCCGCCTGCTCCAAGGCGGCCGAAAAGCCCGCCGCAGACACCACCGCCGTGATACCAGCGCCGCCCCCCAAGCCTGCCCCGATGGCGTTCGTCACAGTGATCTACAACCAGCCGAAGAGCCCGGCCGCTTTTGATAAATACTACTGGGCGACGCATGTGCCGCTGGTGGGCCAGAAGCAGGCGGAGGTGGGATTCGTGGCCGCCGAGCTGACGAAGTTCGATGCCACCCTGGACGGAAAGAAACCGACCTACTACCGGCAGGCGGTGCTGTGGTTCAAAAGTATGGACGATCTCGAGAAAGGGATCGCCACCCCGGGCTTCAAGGCGATCGGCGATGATCTGCCGAAGTTCGCGACCGGCGGGCTCACCGCTCTTATCGGCGAGGAGACCAGCGACCATGCCGACCTCCTCACCGGTGACACCACGGCGTTCTTGACCGTGATCTATAACCAGCCGAAAGACCCGGCGGCATTCGAGGCCTACTATGCGGCGACCCATGTGCCGATCGTCGTCCAAGGCGCGGGGGAGATCGCCTTCACCCGCGCGGAGCTGACCAAGTACGCCAAGAACCTCGACGGCTCCCCGGCGGCGCTCTACCGCCAGGCCAAGCTCTATTTCCCCAACGCGGCCGCGCTAAAATACGGCACCGGCACCACGGCCTTCAAAGCGGTGGGCGACGACCTCCCGAAGTTTGCCGACGGCGGCCTCACCGCGCTGGTGGGGCACCTGACGTCAAAGCCATAGAGAGTTCCGTTGATCGCGCTATGGGCTGTGGGCTATGAGCTGAAAGGGTTCAAGCCCATAGCCCATACCCCCTTAGCCCATGCCCCCCATGCACGTCGTCATACTGGCCTCCGAGACCGGCTGGCATACGAATGAGCTCGCCCGCGCGATCCGCGCACGGGGGCTCGAGCCGCTTCTGCTGCCCTGGGAAGCCAACGTCGGCCGGATGGGCCAGTCCCGCGGGGTAACGAACGGCGGGCGGCTTCTCAGCGAGGCACGCGCGGTATTGCCACGCATTGTCCCGAGCGGGTCGCTGGAGCAGATCATCTACCGGGTGGACACGCTGCACCGATTGGAGGAGGAAGGCGTCCGGGTGATGAACACTGCCTGCGCTATCGAGCGGACGGTGAACAAAGCGTGGACCTCGGCCCTTCTGGATCAGGCCGGTCTCCCCACCCCCGAGACGGTCACTTGCGAGAACGCGGAAGACGCCTTCGCGGCCTTCCGGGCCATGGGGGATGTGGTCGTGAAACCGCTCTTCGGGTCGATGGGCCTTGGGATGTCGCGGGTCACCGACGAGGACATGGCCTGGCGGGTGTTCCGCGTCGTGGAGACGGTCCGGGGCGTCTATTACCTGCAGCGCTTCATTCCGCATGACGGGCGCGATATCCGCGCGTTCGTGGTAGGCGGCAGGGTGGTCGGCGCCATTGAACGGAGCGCGACGGGGTGGCGCACCAATTTCTCCCGCGGCGGCAGCGTGCGGTCAATCGTCCTGCCCGAGGCCTGGACCGCCATGGCGGTCAAGGCCGCCGAGGCGGTAGGGGCGGAATACGCTGGAGTCGATCTGCTTCCCGGAAAGACCGGGGCCGTCTACGTCCTCGAGGTGAACGGAATTCCGGGGTGGGA
>JBGPJS010000268.1:0-5850 GCA_041485505.1 Gemmatimonadota bacterium
CATAGCCCATACCCATAGCCCATAACGCTCAGTAGGGGTGCAGCTTCCGAACGAGGGTCGGGAGGTCTGGCGGCGTTGCCTGAATCAGCCGGCCGATCGGGGACACATAGATCTGCACGGTAGGGGCGCCCGGAATGTGAGTACCGACAAAAACAAACCGCCAGGCGCGAGGGTGACCCCGCTGTGTCGTCACCCCGTCCCACAGGAAGGTGGTGGTCTGGGTTCCCATCTCCGGCGGCGGTGAGCCGAGCAGACCGGCCACCGTGTTGTAAGCGAGGGCCCAGGATGCACCCACTACCAGGGCAACAACCAGAGCCAGGCAAAGCAGATACCACATGAGACGGGCCATCGGGCCTCCGACAGGTAGGACGCCACTGCCTGGCGCGAGCTGAAACCTGCTTCCCAACGTCGACAAGTCAACTCGGAGACGTCACCCCACCTTCAACACCTCCCTCACTCCCGCCAGCAGCTCATTCACGGTCCAGGGCTTCGGCAGGAACGGCACTTCGATGGTCGTCGGAGCACTCTGCCGGACCTCTTCCCCGGTGTACCCGCTGGTGAGGAGGAAGCGGACCCCCGGTCGCTCGCGGCTCACGGCGTCGAACAGCGCCAGACCACCCATCCGCGGCATGATGGCGTCGGAGAGAACCAGATCGATCGCATCGGCGTTGGTGCGCCAGAGCTGCAGGCCCTCTTCGCCGTCGGAGGCGGAGAGCACCTGATAGCCGAACCGGAGCAGGGCCCGGGTCGTGGCGCTGCGGACCGCCTCCTGATCCTCCACCACCAGGATCGTCTGATGGCCGGTCTGAGGCATCTGGCGGATCTCGGGCACGGCCACCGGAACCGCGTCCGCGCTGACCGGGAAGTACAACCGTACCGCGGTGCCTGCGCCTGGCTTGCTGGACACCAGCACGTAGCCCAGATGCTGCTTCATCAGACCGTAGACCATCGCCATGCCGAGCCCGGTTCCCTGGTCCGAGGTCTTGGTCGAGAAGTAGGGTTCGAAGATCCGGCCTCTGGTCGCCGCATCCATCCCGATCCCGTTGTCCGTCACGGCCAGGACCACGTAGTATCCCGGGGTCCCCCACTCCTCGGCCGCCAGGTGCTCGTCCGCCGGTGTGGCCAGCGCGACGTCGACCCGGAGCACCCCTCCCTCCGGCATCGCGTCGCGGGCATTGGTGGCAAGGTTGAGCACCATGTGCTGCACCGCGCCGGCATCGGCCGCCACCGGCGGCAAGCCCTTCGCCTGGGTGACAACGATCTCGATCCGCTCCGGCAGCACCCGCCGCACCGTGCCGGCCAGTTCGTCCACCAGTTCTTCCAGGCGGAGCGGCTTGAGCACCAGCCGCTCCCGGCGACTGAACCCCAGGAGCTTGCGGATCATGGTGGCGCCCCGATGCGCCGCCGCCTGGGCCTGGGTCAGGTCGCCGAGCAGAGCGTCGTCGGGGGGCAGCGCGTTGACGGCGAGGTCGACGTGCGCCATCACGGCGGTCAGGACGTTGTTGAGGTCGTGGGCGATTCCACCGGCCAGTTGGCCGACCGCCTCCATCTTCTGCGCTTGCCGCAGCCGCTCCTCGAGATCCCGCCGCGCGGTGACATCGGCGGCGACGATCAGAGCGGCGGGGCGCCCCGCGAAGGTGATGGCGTGGGCTGCCACCTCGACCTCGATGGTGGTGCCGTCCTTCTTGCGATGGTGCCACGAGCTGGTCCCCCGCCATCCCTCGCCCGCGGCGCGGATCCACTCCGGAAGCGCCGCGCCCTGGTCGGGCGGCTGGAGATCCGCCAGGGTCATGGCGAAGAACTCCTCCCGGGAGTAGCCGTAGTGCCGGGCCGCGGAATCGTTCACGGCCAGGAACTTGAGAGTCTCGCGGTCGCTGACCCACACCGGCTGCGGGTTGGCGTCGAAGAGGTGCCGGTAGCGCTCCTCCGCTCGGCGGCGCTCCGCGACCTCCAGTTGGAGTGCACCGGTCCGCTCCTCGACCAGCGCGGCCAGCTCCCGGCCCCGTTCCTGGATCCGTCGGACCCGAAGGCGGAAGACTCCCACGCCGCACGCCACGACGCCGAGGCCGCAGAGCGCAAAGAACCACAGCGTCTCATAGAAATGCGGCCGCAACCGAAAGGACAGCGCGGCCCCGATCTGGTTCCAGACGCCGTCGTTGTTGGCCGCGATGACTCGGAACCGATACGGTCCTCCGGGCACGTGAGTGTAGAACGCCATCCGTCGAGTACCGGCTTCTACCCAATCCTTGTCGTAGCCCTCGAGCATGTAGCGGAAGCTGACCCGTTCGGGAATCAGCAGGCTGGTGGCGGTGTAGTGGAATTCGAGCCCGCCCCCGCCGGGCGGCAGCTCCAGGCCATTGGCAAGCTCCACCGGGCGACCGTCCACCAGCAGGCGCTCGATGCGGACCGGCGGCGGCAGCGGATTGTCTTGCAGGTGATCCGGATCCACCACCACGAGCCCCCGGATGCTGGGAAACCACAGCCGCCCGTCGGGGCCCTTCCAGCCGGAGTTCTGGTCCGCACCATTGAATTCGATCCGGCCCCGCCCGTCGAGCGGGACAATCTGGTGGACCTCCACACTCCCGGGGCGGCCGGCGGCGGCGGCAACCAGCTCCTCCTTGTTCACCCGCGCCAGCCCTTGATTGGAGGAGAGCCACAGACTGCCGTTGTTGTCCTCCAGGATCTGGAACATGTCCGTCATCAGCACATTGGCGCTGAGTGGGAGAACAGTGATGTGCCCCTTGCGCACCAGGTTGAGACCGGCCTCGGTGCCCACCCAGAGCCCCTGTTCGTCAGGGTACAGCGATTCGACCACGTCATTGGAAAGTCCGTCCCGCGTGGTGAAGGTCGTAAACCGACCATTCCTGAGACGGATCAGCCCGCCCCCATGGGTCCCGATCCACAGGCTCCCCGCCCGATCCTCGACAATGGTGCGGACCGGGGTCGATAGCCCGGCCTCCCTGGTATAGTCGCGGAGCTGGCCGTCCTTCCAGCGATACAGGCCCTCGGCGCCGCCCATCCATAGTGCGTGGATGGGGTCCTCCAGCATCGCCGCGATGCGGGAGTGCCGCGGGAAGACCGATGACTTGCCGCCCAGGTTCTCCCAGCGGCCGTGTCGAAGCCGGGCGAGACCCTTACCGGTCGCGACCCAGAGCACCCCATCGGAAGTCTGCAGCGTGCCAAACACTGAATTGCCGGGCAGACCGTCTTTGACCGTGTAGCTGGTAAAGCGGCCACCTTGGAAACGGTTGAGGCCACCCTCCCCGGTCCCGATCCACAGCGACTGCTGTCGGTCTCCGTACACCGACCAGATCAGGTCCGCCGAGAGACCTTCATGTTTAGTGTAGATGTTGAGAAGGGGCTCGCGGAACCGGTTGAGACCACCATGCCGGGTTCCCACCCAGAGGCTTCCTTCCCGATCCTCAACCAGCGCCGTGACGGCGTCGTCCGACAGGCCGTCCCGGGCCGTGAAGCTCTGGAATCGGCCATCCGCGAACCGGGCCACTCCGCCGCCATCGGTGCCGATCCACAGCTGACCGTTCCGAGTCTCGAGGATGGCACTCACCCCACCGGCCGGGAGTCCGTCCTTGGTGGTGAAGCGGTCGAGCCTTCCTGCGGTAGTGCGGTAGAGCGCCTCAGCGGTGCCCACCCACAGGCTCCCCTTCCGATCCTGATCCAGCGCCCACACCGCACCCTTGACCACCCCACCCCGCGGTTGCCAGGGAATCATCCGAGCCCCCCGCCAGGCGCGTAGCCCGTCCTGGGTCCCGATCAACAGGGTGCCGTCGGCGGCTTCAGCGAAGCTGAAGACCGACGATTCCACTCCAGCGACCGGGCGGAACTGTCCGTTGTGCCATCGAGCGAGCCCGGCACTACTGCCCGCCCACAGCGTGCCGGCGCGATCCTCATAGAGGGAATTGACCATCGAGCCGGACACCCCCGCCACAGCCGCAGACCTGCCCCCGCTCCAGCGCGTCACCCCTCCGACCCAGGTGCCGGCCCACAGATTGTCCGCCCGATCCACCAGGATCGCGTTCACATAGTTGTCCCTGAGGCCGCTGCTGTTGGTCGAGTTGTAGGTGGTGAACGTCACCCCATCGAATCGGACCAGGCCCGCCTCGGTGCCCAGCCACAGATAGCCATCGCGGGCCTGGGCCAGTGCCAACACACTGTTCTGAGGAAGTCCCTGATCGATCTGCCAGACGTTATGGACGTACTGACTGATGGGTTTCAGCGGATCCAGACCGCGGATGGGAGTCTGGGGTCGAGCGGTGGCGGGGAGGCCCAGGAGCAGCGCGCAACCCAGGCCGACCGCGCCCATGATGACGGCCGGGCTGAAGAGCGACCTCCGGGTTCTCAGGGCTTCGGATTCCCTCGACCTGCCACTCTGCTCCATCGTGCTTCCGTCCCTGGGCTCGGGCGTTGGGGAGGATCGGCCCCATTGGCAGGGGACTCAGCGCCTCAAGTATCGGCCTCAGGGCGATAAACCATGACTACTGAAGGGCAACGGGGAACGGGGAAGGGGGAACGGGGAAAGGGGAACAGGGAACTGGGCTTCACCGGCCTTCGAGCACCTCGACCCGGGCAATGATGTCACCTTCAAGAATGCGGTCCACCACGCCAAGTCCGGCCACTACCTGCCCGAACACGGTGTACTCATGATCCAGCCGCGGGTTGTCGACCAGGTTCACAAAGAGTTGGGCGTCGCCGGTGTCACGCCCCCGCGTCGAGATCCCGGCGGTGCCGCGAAGGTGCGAATGCAGCGCCAGCTCATCTCGCATGAAGCTGGCATCGCCGACGTATTCCGATGCACCCGGGCTCCCTCCCTGAATCACGAAGTTGGGTTCGACCCGCTGCCAGGTGAGACCATCGTAGTAGTGGGCCCGAGCCAGCCGGGTGACTCGGGCCACCGTCGCCGGTGCTTCACTGGAAAAGAGCGCGATGGTAAAGGAGCCGCCCCCGCTCGATGCGGCCATCGTGACCCGGAGTCGGAGGTCGGGCGCCAGGAACACGCGGGCCAGCGGCTCGGGATCAATCGGCAACGGCGCCGGCCGCGCCGCCACCGTGGTGCCAGACCACTTCGACAGCAGTGCCGCGACCGTGGTGGCCACGGTGGTGTCGAAGTCAGCGAGATAGAGTGCCAAGCGCGAGCTGTCGTCCGCCGATCCCTTCCCCATTTCGCCGATGCGCTGGAGCAGCGCCAGCCGCGGATCCCGGGCATTTTCGCTGCGCCGGGCACTCACCTCGTCCAAGGCGTTGAGCAACGCGGGCCGCGCACCGGGATGCTGCGAGCCCTCGAGGGCCTGAGCCGCGGCGAGCACCACCTCGAAGCCCTGCGACCCCAGCGCCGCCAAGTAGACGCTGTCGGCCTCATGCTTCCGAGTACGGGCCAGGCCCGCGATTGCCGCTTCCCGCACATTGTCATTGCCGTCTGCCGCGAGACGAAACAGGAGCGACCCCTCGCCGATGTTGGCCGCGGCGGTCGCCGCGAGCGCTCGATCCTGCCAGCGTGCGGAGGCCTCGAATCGGGCAAGGAATGACGCGGCCCTGGCCGAGTCGACTCGTGACAGGCTGACGAGGGCATGCGCCGGCGCCTGCCAGCCATGGTCCGGCGGGGTGTCGAACCGGGCGGGTGGTCCGCTGACGATGCGGGCAAGTGCGGAGGCAGCTTGCGACCAATCGGCACAGGGCGAGCCCAGAGAATCGACGGCCACCAGCGCGACAGGGGAATTCCGGTCGCCGCTGGCCGCGACAATCGGCCCGCAATCGGGCCGGTCATTCCCAGCTCGGGCCGCAGCGACCGCCGCGACCCGTACGATCGGGCTGGGATCGGCAAAGGCCCGCCGCACC
>JBGPJS010000269.1:0-5840 GCA_041485505.1 Gemmatimonadota bacterium
CATCACCCGCTGCCGCATCCCGCCGCTCATCTGGTGCGGATAGGCCCGAGCGCGTAGGGCGGGATCGGAGATCCCCACCTCCTTGAGCAATCCCACGGCGCGGTCCATGGCCGCCTTCCTCGAGACCGGAGCGTGCGCTCGGATCCCTTCAGCGATCTGGTCTCCCACCGTGAACACGGGGTTGAGGCTGGTCATCGGGTCCTGGAAGATCATCCCGATCCGCTTACCCCGGATGTGCCGGAGCGCTTCACCCTTGAGGGCCATGACATCGTCGCCGCCCAGCCGGATCCGGCTGCCGGTCTCGATCCTCCCTGGTTCGGGCAGCAAGCGGAGCAGCGCGAGACTGGTGAGGCTCTTGCCACACCCCGACTCGCCCACCAGGGCCAGCGTCTTACCCCGTTCCAGCGAAAAGCTCACCCCATCCACCGGGGTAATCATCCCCCGGGTGGTGGGAAAGGTGATGCGAAGGTTTTCGACTTCGAGCAGGGCTGTCATGAGGTCGCGTGAACCGGCAGAGGCCGCCGATGAACGCAGATCAACACAGATGCCTTTGAAGGCGCCTGTCCCGATGGATCGGTTGTCATTCTCTGAGGCGGTTTTGTGCTCGCCATCGGCGCTGGTCTCGTGAGAACCCTTCTGGGTTCATCTGGGTGTATCTGCGGCCAGTGAGCGGGTATCGAGGGCCTCCCGCAGCGCCTCACCCACCAGGTTGACCGAGAGAACGGTGATCACAATCGCGAGCCCGGGAAAGAGGCTGAGCCAGGGCGCGTTGGTCAGAAACGGTCTGGCATCCAGGATCAACCCACCCCAGGACGGTGCCGGCGGCTGGACTCCGTATCCGAGGAATGAAAGGCCGGCCTCGAGCAGAATCACGTCGCCCACGGCAAGGGTCGCCGCGACCAGCAGGGGTCCCATACTATTGGGCAGCAAGTGACGGAAGATAACCCGCCCCCGACCGGCGCCCAGCGCCTCCGCCGCGTGCACGAACTCTTCCTCCCGGACCCGGAGCACCTCGCCCCGCACCAAGCGGCTGACCCCAAACCATCCGGTGGTGCCCAGCACCAGAATCAGCACCGCCAGGGGGACCTTGCCCGTCGCCGCTACGACAAGCAGCAACACGAACAGACGGGGAATCGCCATGGCACCGTCCACCAACCGCATCAGCAGCGCATCCACCCAGCCGCCGAGGTAACCCGCCGTTAGGCCGACCAGTGCGCCGAGAGTCATTGCAAGCGCCACCGAGAGTCCGGCGACCGTAAGCGAGACTCGGCCGCCCCAGGTGACCCGCGCCATCAGGTCCCGTCCCAGGTTGTCCGTGCCCATGAGGTGGCCCGCGCCGGGGGCAGCGTTGGTTGCGAACTCCTGCACCCAGTAAGCCGGGAGAAACCAGGGCGCCACGATCGACACCAGCGTGATCGCGGCGAGAATGAGTATCCCGGTCCGCCCTCCGCGAGTCCGCCAGACCGGGGCCCAGGCTTCTCGGAGCGGATCGATCATTCCTGTAACCGAATCCGAGGATCAAGCAGAAGATAGGCGATGTCGGTCAACAGCCCGCCGAGGACCACAAGGGTGGAGACCAGGAGAGCCGTGCCCATGATTAGCGGGTAGTCCCGTCCCCCGATCGCCTCCGCGGCCAGCTGCCCCACCCCGGGCCAGGCGAAGACGTACTCGACGAGAACCGAGCCGGTGGCGAGAATCGGGAGCCAGAGGCCGAACAGCGTGAGCACCGGGAGCAGCGCGTTGCGCCAGGCGTGACGCCACACGACGCGACGCTCGGTGAGACCGCGGGTCCGGGCCGCGCGTACGAAGTCGAGCTGCAACACCTGGAGCAGAGCCGAGCGCTGATGCCGCATCGTCGCCGCGATCGTCACGAAGGAGAGGGTAAGCGTGGGCAGAACGAGGTGCCTCAGCCCGTCGATCCAGGCGGCAAGGAGGGTGGCGTCTTCCGGCAGGAGCGGGTCGTGCATGCCTCCCACCGGCAGGATATGCCACCGCACTCCGAACCACCATGCCAGGAGCGAACCCAGCCAGAATGAGGGCATCGCGTAGCCGGTGAGCGAAAGGGTCGTGAGCCAGCGGTCGAGGCGTCGACCCTGGCGCACCGCTTGTCTCATCCCGAGCCAGAGTCCGAGGGTGAAATTGAGCAGGAGGACGCTGCCGCCCAGGCGTAGAGAGGCGGGGAGCCGCTCCCTCAAGAGTTGGGTGACGGGGCGGCCCCCATAGTGAATGGAGCCGCCAAGGTCTCCCTGCAGTATGCCCTTCGTGAAGGCGAGGAGCTGGGTGAGGATCGGCTGGTTGGTATGATACAGCTGCTGGAGGTGGTGTACCTGCTCGGGTGTCATGATGCGATCCCCGGTGAGCTCCCCGAGCGGATCCCCCGGGGTAAGGCGCATCAGAACGAAGATGATGATGACGGTGGCGACCAGGGTCAGCAACGCCTGGACGACTCGGCCAGCCAGCCAGCGGAACATCAGGAGGGGAACGGGGAACGGGGAAGGGGGAACGGGACCACATCGCCTAACGAGACCGATTTGCTCAGGAGGACGCCAGCCGGTAGCTGTCGCCGCGAGTGGTTGACTCGAGGATTCCCGTTCCCCGTTCGCCGTTCCCGGTTCCCCCCCCTCACTGCCGGTCCCTCGCGATCTGCATCCCCGGCTTGACCGACCACTTCCACAGATCCCGCCAGGACGACTCCGGCCGGATGCTCACGTGCTCGAACCGGCGATGGATCGCATAGATGTACGTCGGCGCGAAAACAAATGCCGCCGGCGCATCTTCCTTGATCTGCTCGAGGACCGCCTTCCAGGCGGCCGCCGGGTTGCTGGTGGCGCCTGCCGCGCGGGTGATGAGGGAGTCCACTCTGGGATCGCAGTAGCGGCCGAAATTGGTCCCGCCGATCCCGGCACAGCTCCAGCTCTGCACCAATCCCGTCGGCGTGGGGTCCTGGGTGACGCCGGTGAACCACAGGTCGAATTGTCCCGCGGTCACCCGCTGGCCGATCACCGCCGGTTCCAGGAAATCGAGATTCAGGGTGACCCCCAGGTGGCGGAGCTGCTCCTGACCCTGCAGCGCAATCACCTTTCGAATCTGGGCGCTGGTCGACACGATGAGGGAGAGTTCCAGCGGTTTGCCATCCTTGTCCAGGACGCCGTTGCCGTCATGGTCCAACCAGCCCCGGGAGGCAAGGAGCTTGCGTGCCCCGGCGGTGTCCCACTTGAGCGGCGGGACCAGGCCATGTATCCACTGCATCTGCGAGACCGGGCCGGGAGGAACCTCGGCGTCCACGCCGAAAACGAATTGCGCCATCCGCCGCCGGTCCAGGGCCATGCTGAGTGCCCTGCGGACCGCCCCATCGTTCAGAATCGGATGCGGCTGGGCGGTATCGGTCGGGTCACGCTGATTGAACAGCAGGTAGCCCACGACCAAAGTCCGAACCGGGAACAGTTGGAACGACGGGTCGTTGCTGAGCCGTTCGGAATTTGAGAACTGGAGAACATTGTCGGTCGCGTCCGCGTCGCCGCTCAGAAGCAGGTTGAGCCGCGCCTCGGGATCGGTCACCGACAGGACGAGCACCCGCTCAATCCGGGGATCGCCCAGGAAGAATTCAGGGTTGGCCGCAAGCTCGATCAGTTGCGCCGGGACTCGGCGTTTCCATTTGTAAGGGCCGTTCCCGACCGGGCTGGCGGCGAACGACGACGTGAGCACCGACTCGGCGGGCATCCGGCCGAGCAGATGTTCGGGCAAGGGAGGGAGATGGTAGGTCGCGTCGTACATCTGCTCGGGATAGGCGTGATCGAACTTCATGACCACCCGATGATCGCCCTCGGCGGTGACTGAGGTGATGTGACTGACCAGGAGCCGGGTCTGGGCATCGATAGGGTGGTCCTGGATTCGGTGAAAGGTGAACACCACGTCGCCAGCCGTGACCGGCGCACCGTCGTGCCAGCGGGCCCGGGGGTCCAGCTCGAACTCCAAGGTCAGCGGGCCGCGGCGTTTCCACGACTTCGCGAGTCGAGGCACGAAGCTCGATTCATCGGTGGTCTTGAGGTCGGGTCCCAGATCGGCCAGACGGAGGAACATCAGGTCCGAGACCTCGCGGTAGGTTTGGTCGCCACTCCAGAGCGTGGGTATCGGAGAGATGGCCTCCCTCGCGGTGACGATGACGATGGTGCCGTGGTCGGGGGCGTTGGACTGGGCCGCGAGGCCGGACGAAAAGGCAGCCGCGAGGAACGGGAAGAAACCGATTCGGCGCAGGCGTCGCATGAGGAGCCGGGGGGAGAGGATGGTGGAAACTACAGTGAGCACTGAGCGGTGAGAAGTGAGCGGGACCTCCGCCCCGACCGCCAGCCGTTCCCGGTCGACTGCTTACCTCCGCCAGGTCCATTCGGTGGAACGGAATTGCGCTTCATGCTCGCGCACCTGATCGAACAGCTCTGTGGGGGATTCCCGGGAGTGCCACGTCCCACCCCATTCCCGGGCCGCGGCGGCCACCGCCTGAGCCGCTTCCTCGAACCGGACGGCCCGACGCAGCAGGTTGGCGAGCGGGGCCTCCTGTCCTGGCGCGGCGGGGGCGTGTGTCACCTCTCGCACCAGCGACTGATCGTCCCCCAGCAACAGGCTGCCGTGTTGCAGGAAGCCATTCCCTTGCCGCAGTTGGGCGCTCCCCACAACCTTGCGGCCAGCCACCAGTACCTCGCCGCCGGCAGCCGAGCCGAAGCAGGCACCGATGCCGACTCCCGCGGCCTCGACGGGCGCCGGCGCGAGCGCCACTTCGGCGCCGAGCAATCCGACCGCTCGGGCCAGCATCTGGTGAATGATCCGGTAGCTTGCCGCGAGGGTTCCGAACCGATCAATCGGCGCGGCGACCGCGTAGGTCAGCTCCCGCGCGTGCCAGACCGCTCGGCCGCCGGTCGGGCGGCGGACCAGATCAAGACCCAGGGCCGCGATTCGGGCGCGGTCATAGCGCCTGCGCGCCGGCTCGTTTCGTCCGAAGGAGAGGCAGTGAGGATCCCAGCGATAGAGCCGGAGAAACGATCGGCCCTCCCGATCGGCGAGATCGAGGAGGGCGCGGTCGAGAGCCATGTTCATCCAACCGGGGCGGGCGTCGTCGAGGAGGAGAGTCCAATCAGTTCCGCGTTCCGCGTTCCGCGTTCCGGATGCGGCCGTTACGACTCTCGATGTCGGCAGATCGAGCATACTGGCCTCGGCTGAGCGTCTGCCACCGATCACTCCCAGGGACGAACTCGGAACCAGGAACTCGGAACTAGTAGTCAGAAACCGGCGGACAGGTGCAGACCAGATTCCGGTCCCCGTAGGCGCTGTCGATCCGCGACACCGTGGGCCAGACCTTGTGATCCCGGGTCGACGGAGAGGGAAAGGCGGCGCGCTCGCGAGGATACGGGCGGTTCCAGTCGTCGCCGATCACCTGCACCAGGGTGTGGGGGGCGTTGGTCAGCAGGTTGCTTTCCCTTGATGCCGTGCCCTCTTCGATTTCCCGAATCTCCTGGCGGATCCCGATGAGCGCGTCGCAGAACCGGTCCAGCTCCTCGACGGGTTCGCTCTCGGTCGGCTCGATCATCAGGGTACCGGGCACCGGGAAGGAGACCGTGGGCGGATGGAACCCGTAGTCGATGATCCGCTTGGCAATGTCCTCGACTTCGACACCGGCGGTGGCCTTGAAGGGCCGGGTATCGATGATGCATTCGTGGGCGATCAAGCCGTTCTTGCCCGCATAGAGCAGCTCGAAATGTCCCTTGAGGCGCCGGGCGATGTAGTTGGCGCTGAGGATCGCGATCTTGGTCGCCTCGGTGAGCCCGTCGCGGCCCATCATCGCGATGTAG
>JBGPJS010000270.1:0-5839 GCA_041485505.1 Gemmatimonadota bacterium
CGAATCCCGAATCCTGAATCCTGCGTCCCAGATGACCGAGACCGACAATCCCCGGACAGCGTTCATCCACGCCGCCACTTGGCACGGGACGCTGGAACCCGCCGAGTCGATCCTGGCCGGCCATCCCGAGATCGCGAGCAGCGACATCCATACGGCCGCTGTTCTGGGCGACGATGCCGCCGTGCGCCGATTCCTGGCACTCGATCCCGCGAACGCCACGGTGACCTCACCGCCCTATGGCGGGGATGCGCTGGTCTATCTGTGTCTCTCGAAGTATCTCCGCCTGGACAAGCATCGATCGGATCGGTTCCTGCGAGCGGCCACGGCACTGCTCGACGCGGGGGCCGATCCCAATACCGGCTTCTGGACCAAGGGCGAGAATCCCGAGTTCGAAACCGCGCTCTACGGCGCCGCCGGCGTGGCGCACCACGCGGCGATGACCCGCCTCCTGCTCGATCGGGGCGCCGACCCCAACGACGGCGAGGCGGTGTATCACTCGCCAGAGACCTACGACAACTCGGCCATGAAGCTCCTGGTCGAGACTGGCGGGGTCACGGCCGAGAATCTGGCAATGATGCTGATTCGGAAGCATGACTGGCACGACTACGAGGGCGCCAAGTGGCTGCTCGAGCATGGGGCCAACCCCAATCGCGAGCGGAAGCGGGGTTGGCTGGCGATCCATCACGCCCTAACGCGCGACAACAGCCTCGCGATGATCGCGCTGCTGCTCGATCATGGCGCGGATCCGACCCTGGCCAAAGACGGCATGACCGCCGTCGTGAGGGCCGCACGTCGAGGACGAGGCGACGTGCTCGCCTTGTTCGAGCAGCGAGGCGTTTCGATTGAGCTTCCTGGCGTCGAGCAGCTGATCGCCGCGTGCGCGAGGAACGATGGTGCGAACGTCCGTGCCATCGCCGAGAGGGAGCCCCAGCTCGTCCACCAGGTCGTGGTGGAGGGAGGCCAGCTGCTCGCCGAGTTCGCCGGGACGGCCAACACCGAAGGCGTGCGGCGCCTTCTCGAGCTCGGCGTGGCTGTCGCGGCGCTCTTCAAGGAGGGCGATGGCTATTGGGACGTGGCGAAGGACAGCACGGCCCTCCATGTGGCGGCCTGGCGCGCGTGGCACGGGACCGTGCGGTTCCTCATCGAACGCGGGTCCCCGCTCGACGCCCTGGACGGCAAGGGACGCACTCCTCTGGTTCTGGCAGTCAAGGCGTGCGTGGACTCGTACTGGACCGACCGACGCTCGCCCGAGTCGGTTGAGGCGCTGCTCCGCGGAGGAGCGTCGGTGAGCGGTGTCGGGTATCCATCGGGCTATGCGGAAGTTGACCAGTTGCTCCGATCGCATGGAGCGTTTACCAGCGAACCACATTGACGTGAAGCTGCAGCGGTCTTTCCGGCTAGTGTCTGGGTGAACTATTCGACCCGATGAGGGGCCTGCGCGAATGATCCAGCCCGAAGAGCTGCAATCCGAGGAATACCAACCCTGGTCGCGGGGCCGTGGCACCGACGTGTGGGCCATGTTCCGCTCGGCGGTGAACGGCGACCAGGCCACGATCCAGGCGCTCGTGGCCAGGGATCCGAACCTGGTCGATTGCCAGTTCCACTACTACCGGCCACTGCACTTCGCGGTGCGGGAAAATCGGCGTGACGTCGTGCAGTTCCTGCTCGACCAGGGGGCCGATCCGATGTGCGGCGGCCTCGGGTATCGCCCAGTGTACCGGCCCGGCGGTTCGGGCACCCCCCAATGGCCGTTGGACGTCGCTCGGGAGCGTGGGCATGTCGAAGTGCTGGACCTGCTGGAAGCGAAGATCGGGGAGAAGCACAAGATCGGCCCCGAGGGCGAGTCGCTGGCCGCCATGATCCGAAGTCGCAACAGCAAAGAGGTGCGCGAGGCGCTGGACGCGCGGCCGGACCTCATCGATGCCGCGGATGGGTTCGGCAACCAGCCCATCCACTGGGCGGTGATGACCCGGCAGATGCACCTGATCGACCTGCTCCTCGAGCGCGGCGCCGATATCAACGCCCGGCGCCCCGACGGGGCCCGCCCGCTGGATCTGACCAACGGCGACTACTGGTATCGCGGCTGGCGGGATGTCCCGCCGGAGGCGCTCAGCCGGCACGAAGTTCTCATTGGCTACCTGCTGGCGCGCGGCGCCGACTACGACATCAGCGTCGCGGCGAAGATCGGCGACCTCGAGCGGGTTGGCACCCTGCTGGACCAGAATCCGGCCCTCGCCAACCAGCGGCCGCCCTACACTGGCTATTACAATGGGGTGCCCCTCCGTTGCGCGGCTGGAAGGGGACACCTGGAGGTGGTGAAGCTGCTCCTCGCGCGCGGCGCCAATCCCAATGAGCCGGAACCGGGGATCGCGCCCTGGGGCAGCGCCTTGCGCGAGGCGATCGGAGGCGAGCATTGGGAGATCGTCCGATTGCTCTTGCAGCATGGCGCCGATCCCAACGCGATGGTCGAATCATCCGGCAATTGCGTCTGGGCGGCGAAAGATGCTCCCCCGGAGATCCAGACCCTGCTGGCGTCGCACGGCGGCGTGCTGGGGGTGGAAATGGCCTGCTACGCCGGCGACACGGTCCACCTCAACGCGCTGCTGCAGGCCAACCCTGCACTGCCCGTCCATGAGCACCTGAACTATGCCATTCAGAACGGTCACCAGGATCTGGTAGCGATGGTCCTCGGCCACCAGCCCGACGTCCTCAAGAAAATGGTGTTCGGAGGCGCCCAGACCCCGGGATACGCCCGCTGGCTGCTTGAGCACGGCATGGACCCCGCTCGGGCCAACTGGCTGGGCATAGCACCGCTGCACCGCTTCGCGATGGAGGGGAACCGCGAGATGGCATCGCTCTGCCTGGAATTTGGCGCCGAGCTGGATTCGATCGATGACGAGTATTCCTCGACCCCGCTTGGTTGGGCCGCGCGCGCCGGCCAGAAGGACATGGTGGAGTGGTTGCTGGAACGGGGAGCAAACCCCGCATTACCGCTCGACAAGCCCTGGGCTCGGCCAGTCGAATGGGCGGAGCGAAGGGGGGATCATGAGATCGTCGCGATTCTTCGGAGAGGGCGGTCAGGCGGTCAGGCGGTAGGGCGGTAAGGCGGGCAGGCGGGCAGGCGGGCAGAAGCTAACGAACTTCTGTCATTGCGAGGGCCCCCGAGCGCTAGCGTGGGGCCCGCGGCAATCTCGACCCCGCTTGCGAGTGTAGCGTCGCCGCTACCACCTTTGCTTCGAACAACGGGACACCATGCCAATACACATTCGCGGCCTGGCACCACTGCTGCAGGTCTTCGACATGCCCACGTCAGTTCATTTCTATCGCGACCAACTGGGCTTCGAGGTCGTCACCACCGACGGCAAGCCGGCGGACCACTTCGATTGGGTATTGCTGCGATTGAACGGCGCTGAGTTGATGCTCAACACGGCCTATGAGGCTCACGAGAGACCGGCGGCCCCCGATCCCGCCCGGATAGCCAGCCACGGCGATACCGCGATTTACTTTGGTTGCCCGGACGTGGATGCGGCGTACCAGCACCTCCGGGCGGAGGGCGTGAATGTGGAGCCGCCGGCCATTACCGGCTATGGCTTCAAAGCGATCTCGCTGATAGATCCCGACGGGTATTGCTTGTGCTTTCATTGGCGTTTGCCTCACCCCTAGGCCCGCCGCAGCGTTTCTGCCTTACCCCCTGGCCTCCTCTTCAGCCCTTGCCTCACCCCCTGACCCCCTCTCCAGCAGAGCTGGAGAGGGGGGACGTTGGTGGAAAGGCCTGAGGAGTTCTGGAAGTTTCTCTCGGCTGACGTCCCTATTGCGAATTCGTACGATGTGGTAACCGTGTCGTTCGAGTGTCCAAGTACGCTCAGCATCGTACTCCGCCCGATCGGGAAAGGAATGAACCGCTCCATCGATTTCGAAGACCAGCTTGAGTTCAGCACAATAGAAGTCGGCCACAAAACCATGGAGCACGTGCTGTCGACGGAATTTGAGGCCCAGGCATCGGCGATCGCGCAGCAGCGCCCACGCTCGCGCCTCAGCGCGAGTGGGGCTTCGGCGCATGAGTTTGGCCGTGATGAGCTTGATACCGGGATTGGTCCGGGTTCGCATGGATTCTCCCTCCAGACTCTACCGCCATTGGCCGGAGAATCAGTAACCAGAATTGCGCGTGCCGGTTCCAAAACGCGCGCTCCCCCTCTCCAGCTCTGCTGGAGTGGGGGCCGGGGGGTGAGGCACAGTGAAGACTTCGATCTCCTCCTCGCCGTAGACTCGCAGATTGAACCAGTTCCGCACCACGACACCCTCCTCTGACGACGCCAGCAGCGGAACACTGGACTTCCAATCCGAGGAGAGCAAAGCGCCCTGGAGCACCGCCAAAATGCTGCTCGGGACCGGCTGCCAGATGTTGAGGGTATCCGCATGATGGGCGAGGAAGCGGGCGTCCAGCGTCAACAGAGTGGCCGCGTGCTGGTAGTAGGCACTGCTCAATGCCTCGTGATCGCCCTCGCGAATGCGGGAGACCAGCTCGGCTTCATCGGGGGGTGCGGCTCGGGGACTGGGAACGGTCATACTCAAGGAATGCCGGGGGCGGGGAAATTCTTACAGGGTTCACCGCCCAGCCTCCGCTCCTGCGGAGCCGGAGAGGGCGGAATTCGGTGCGGTTCTCGGAGCTTGGGAGGGCGTCTACTCGGATGTGGCCCTTCGAGGTTGGATATGGGCTCCTAAGCCGAGAAATCGCAATGGCTTCTTCGTTCGCATACTAGCTGACTGCGATCCCAGACTGGGCTACACGTGTCGTAAACCGGGCCCTCCCTGTCGCAAACCGGGCCCTATCGGGAACCGCCTGGAGGCCTAGGATGGTGCTGGCACCCGAGCGTCTCGCCAGCCGGCACCCCGGAGGCCGCCATGCCCCACCGCCACCCAATGCTTGGAAGGCATCTTTCCATGCTCAGGCCGCTCACGGCCAACCATTTCCACAGGAGGTAATTCATGTCCAGGGCCAAGGGCATCCAGACCCACAAGGTATTCAAGCTCGGCAAGGCGGCGGCGAAGCGAGACCCGCGTAATCTCAAGTTTGCGACCCTGCTGAAAGCGGCGCCGTCGCTGCCGCCATCCTACGACTTCGATCTCACCCACCCCGGCATTCCGACACCGATGTTCGCCAACGACAGCTATGGCGATTGCGTCATCGCGGGCCGAGCCCACCAGACCCTTCGCTTCGAGGACATCGAGCAGGGCTCGGTGCTGATGATCCAGGACAAGGATGTCCTGCGGGAATACCTCAAGGAGACCGGCGGTCCCGACACCGGGCTGGTGGTGCTGGATTCGCTGACCGAGTGGCGGACCAAGGGATGGAGGGTCGGCAAGCATACCTACAAGATCCAGGCCTTCTCCGAGGTGCGCTTCACCAATCGCGGTGAGATGCGGCAGGCCATCTTCGCGGACGTCGGCGTGGGCATCGGCGTGCAACTTCCCAATTCGGCCAAGGCCCAGATCCAAGCCGGTCAGCCGTGGACCGTCACCACGGGTCCGGATGCGGCACCCGGCTCCTGGGGCGGCCACTACGTCCTCGTCCCGGGCTATACGCCCATCGGACCGGTGTGTGTCACCTGGGGACGCAAGCAGCAGATGAGCTGGGCGTGGTTGAGCAAGTACTGCGACGAAGCCTATGCCATTTTCGACGCCCACGACAGCTTCAAGAAGAGCGCGATCAGCAAGCAGAAGATCACCAGCTTTCTGAAGGGCTTGCCCGGCTCACGACGCCGTTGAACCGACGGTGAACAGTGAACAGTGAACAGTGAACGGGGAACGGGGAACGGGGAACCCTAAAGGGCTCCTCGCG
>JBGPJS010000271.1:0-5823 GCA_041485505.1 Gemmatimonadota bacterium
CCGCTTCCGGGTCGAGCGGCCAGGCGGCCTGCACCGAGTGATGGAGGGCCGAGTCTCCCCGATCGAGGAGCGTCTTCAGAAGGTTCTGCTGAACGCAGGCGGGACAGGCCCCATCCGGGCGGTTCCAGAATGGATACCAGTGCGCCTGGTCCAAGAGCGCTTTCGCAGTGGGAGCGCGACAGGAAGGGCAGGCGAGTTCGCTCATGAAGTCCGGTGCACGGGGTCCGGATACAACGCAAGAATATCGCCGGAGGTTCCCCAAACAGCTCAGGTCCCGCGGAACACCGCTTTGAGATTGATGCGGACGGTCAGGTCGAGGGCCTGGGGCCGCCAGACCAGCCGGTCCCTCCCTTCATATCCACCAGCCACACCGGTTCGACCCCGAGCTTCACGTACGCCGGACGTTTGAAGTCGCGGTCTGCTGGATCCTCTGCCACGGTGTCCCGGGAGGATCGGTGGAGGGGAAGACGAGGAGATCCGGCTCGAAACGGGTGGCCCTCGAGATCCTCGACTGTGTAGCGGGGCAATGGGAGTGGCATGACCATGATCTGATGCCTCGGCGCCGAGGAGGGCAAGATGGACATCAAACAACCGCGATGGCGTTCATCCCCCCAGCGCTCCCACATGCGCGGCAACTCCCTCGGCCAGGCGAGTCGGGGTGTAGCCTCCCTCGAGGAGTCCGACTATTGGGGTAACCGGCATCCGCTCCCGCAGCCGCGAGGTGAGCTCGGCATAATGCTCGGGCTCCAGCGTGAACCCGCCCAACGGGTCGCCGGTCATCGCGTCGAACCCGGCCGAGATCAAGAGCAGATCGGGAGTCCAGGCATCGGTCGCGGCGCTGATCGCGTCCCAGAGGTCCTTCAGGTAGAGCGCCGGAGGCAGCCCTGCCCGTCGGGGCAGGTTGAAGATGTTTCCCACTCCGCGCTCATCGGCCATCCCGGTGCCGGGATACCAGGGATGCTGGTGCAGTGACACATAGCGTATCGTGGGATCGTGCTCCACCAGCGCCTGGGTCCCGTTGCCGTGGTGCACGTCCCAGTCCACGATCAGGACCCGCTCACGCCCCATGGCCTGGGCTTGCCGCGCCGCCACCACGACGTTGTTGACCAGGCAGAATCCCATGGCCCGCTCGGCCATGGCGTGGTGCCCCGGCGGTCGCACCGCTGCAAAGGCGTTCCCCTTCCCGGCATGAGCGTGCGCCAGGGCCGCGCGGACCGCCCCGGTCGCACCCAGAACCGCCGGCCAGCTCGCCTCGTTCATCACAGTGTCGAGGAAGATCGCGCCACCGCCCTGGTGACTCAGCTCCTGGAGTCCGGTGAGATGGCCTTCGGGGTGCACGGCGAGCAGGCTCTCGCGACCGGCCGGTGCGGCATCCCGCACAGAGAAGCCAGGATCGGCCCGGAGGCGGTCGAGGACCAGTTGCAGTCGAGCTGGCGACTCCGGGTGCCCGGCACCCGGATCGTGTCGAAGGCAATCGGGATGGGTAAAGACGGCTACTGGCATCGGATGAGAAGTGAGCAGTAAGCAGTAAGCAGCAAGTGGGAGCGGGAGCGGGAGCGGCAAGAGAAGTACCCCGTCGACCTATCGACGGAAGTTGACAGTTTTGGATTTGCTCGCAGCGTCCTGCTTACTGCTTACCGCTCACCGTTCACTGCTCACCAGCCGTTGGAGCGCCTGAGCCTCGCCACCCACCTCCAGCCGCGCCGCCGCGATTTCCTCTAGCCGCTTCCGGTGGCGGTGCCAGTACAGCAGGACGAAACCACCGGCGAGCGCGAGCCCCGCGCCGGTGGCCAGCAGCCCCCACTTCCCCCGCCAGAGCCCAGCCAGCCCCAGCAAGACGCCGTCGAGTTCCAGGAACCCGACGGCGATGATCGTTATGACCCGGCCATGGCCCTGCTCGATCGGCATGATCCCCTCAGCCCTGGTTTACCGCACCGGCCGCCGGCGACGATGAACCACGATCAGCTGCGCATTGGGTACCACGCCGGATTCCGCCAGCGAGCGGTTTTCGTCCAGGATCTCGGCGCCGCGAAACTTCACCAGGTACCTCTCCGGGTCGCCGGACGCATGGGTCATGGAGAGCGCCTTCCGCTTGATCTCGCCAATGGTGCTCCCGGACGACAGATCGAGTGTCACCTGGTCCCAGCTGTCCTCCACCACCACCCGCACCGGCCGTGGCGCGGTCATGCCGCGCCCTCCCCGGCAGCGGGGAGCGTAGAGAGGAACCGATCAAGCGCCTGGTCGAAAAGGAGGGTCGAGGCGCGGATCTTCGTCCCCGTCGCCACGCTCATCACCGAGATCGCGATCTCCTCGCCTCCCTGACCCCGGAGCGTCAGGAACGACGGGCCCTCCTTCTCGGGATAGGCTGCATTGTTCGGGATCCGCTCGGCGAAGAACGTCTTGGCGCGGGCGAGGACCGCGCGGGCCGGGATGCTGGCCTGGTATTCGTGAGTCATTGGTTGGTGGTCGTTGGATTGGGCCACGGGCGGCGGGCTATGGGCTGTTCCGTGGGGTGGACGGCTGCGTTGCCCATCGGACATAGCCCCTGGCCCATAGCGTACAGCTCATAGCCCACAGCCCCTACTTCCTCCAAATCGTAATCCCCGTCGGCTGGGCCGGGACCGGAATCGTGAAGACCTTGGAACGGGTCGCGAGGTCGATCATGTCTACCGCCCCGGGATCGGCCCCGATTGACTCCTGACTGATGAACGCGTACTTCCCGTCCGGTGAATAGGCCACGCCATGGACGATCTTCTTCGTCGTGGGGATCCGCGCGATCTCGGTGAGGGTCTTCGCGTCCACCAGGCTCACGCTCTGGTCCTTCTTGTTGGTCACGATCACCAGCGACCCGTCAGCCGAGGGCTCCACGTTGTAGGCGCCCTTGCCTACCGGGATCTCCTTGATCATCGTCATCGACTCGGCGTCCCACACCTGCAGGGTGTTGCCGTGATTACAGGCCGCATATAGCGTCTTGTCATCGGGAGAGACCGACACGAACGTCGGGGCGCAGGAGTTGTCGGCGGCGGGGGCGGCCGGGGCGGTTGCGGCGGCCGCGGGCGCCGGCGGATTGTGACTCATGTTGCCGTGGTCCATCCCCGCCATGTTCGCCATGTCATGGCCGGAGCCGGTCTTGGCGCGCCGGGTGATCCGAAAGGTGCCCACGTTGATTTCCAGCAGCTCATCGCTGTTCATGCAGGAGACATAGACTTTCGTACCCGCATGGTTCGATTTGACCCCGTGTGGCATGTCGCACGCTGGCAGGTCGGTGATGTTGGTCATCGAGGGGGTGTGGATCACCGAGACCACGTTGACCCGGGGATGGTCACCGTGAAAGTCGGAGTTGGCCACGAAGGCGAGCTCCCCATCCGGCGTCACCGAGATGGTGGTCGGGAACATCTCCAGTTTGGCCCGGCCGAGCAGGGTATCCCCGGCGACACTCATCTTCCAGAGCGAGCCGTAAGGCGTGCCGTGAGCGATGCTGACGTAGTAGAACTTCTGGTCGGGAGAGACCGTGATGTTGTGGGGGCCGTCGATGTCGGCCGGCATGATGCCCACCGGGATCACCCGATCCACCGACAGCGTGCCGTCACCGGGCTTGAGCCAGGTGACGATATCGCCGGACTCGCTCACGATGCCAATGCGGTAGCCAGGGTCCTCGCCCTGCGCGGCCAGGGCTCCAGGCCCAGCGGACAGGGCCAGCAGGGCCATCCTGAAGAACACGAAGGATCTCGAAGTCAGGGCAAGACGCATGAGTCTCATGGGGGGTTCCTCTCTGGATTCGCGTCTAAAATCTGCCACCGAAAGATAGCCCGCGTTTGACCGCTCCCCTAGCCCCTCCCCGGCCCGCAGGGATCGGGAGAAGGGCCCGCCCATCGTTCCGCCGTGAGACCGAACCCTAGAGTCGTTCGGCCATCACCGTCCCGCGGGAGAGCCGCGGCCGCCGGAGAAGATCCGCCAAGCCCATTTCCCTCCGGAGCACGACGACCAGCTCGCCCTGAGGGGGCTCGGAAAGACCTTCGACCGTGAGGAACAGTGGCAGTGTGGACCCCACCGGCACCCTGGCACGGTACCGCCCGCCGCACCAGACGAATTCTACCGACTCGGGGATCACCGGGGTCAGCTGCTCGATGAAGTAGTCCTCGTCGATCCGGAAGACTCCCTCGGCCACCGCCTCGGCGTCCCGATAGAAAAGGGGGTCGAAGCTCCCCCCTTCCTGTCGCGCGAAATTCTGTTCCGCTGCCTCGTCGAATTTCTCCAGGTCCGCCGCTCGCGCCCGCCATTCCAGATGATGCCGGAGTTCGTGGGTCAGCGTCTCCCACACTTCGGCCCGCCAGTCGAAGTCCTCCTGCAATCGGGCCAGTGCCTCAAACGATCCATGGTATAGCACCACACGACTCTGGATCGCCTCCGCCTCGGCCCCAGCCCCGACCGGCAACGGGATGCACTCGCCCATGGTATGAATATCGGCGCGGGTAGGATGCGGGAGGGTGCGGGAAGAAACCGTGATCTCCGCGATCCCTTCGAGGAACTCGGCGGGGACCTCGGTCGCCAAGCGATCCACCAACACGTGGAAGTCGTCGAGCCTCATGGCACTGACCTGGGACCGGTGCGGAGAGCTGAGTGCTGAGTGCTAAGAGCTGAGAGCTGAGAGCTGAGAGCTGAGCGATAAACGAACGCGCCCCGAGGCGAGACTAGGGCTGATAGCGCGCGATCTGTATCCCTCCCCCCCCAGCCCCCAACTCCACCGTTGCGATCCGGGCGCGGCTCGACAGCTCGAACAGGTCCACCGCGCCCGACTCGGCTCCCTTCCCTTCCTGCGACACCAGGCCGTAGCGGCCGTCCCGGGTGATCTGCACCCCGCTCGGCACGGTGTGCGTGGTCAGCAGCTGGGCCACTTCCCGGCCCGCCCTCAGGTCAATTACGCTCAGCATCTGGACGCCTTTGAGCGTTGCGAGCAGGGTCATCCCATCGCCGCTGATCGCCAGGTTGTAAGGCGTCTTTCCGGTCGGAATCCTCCGGGTGATGTTCAGGGTCCCGGCGTCCACCTCCAGCACTTCGGAGTGGCGGTTACAGGCGAGGTACAGCAGTTTGCCGTCCGGCGAGGGCTGCACCCAGGTGGGGGCGCAATTGCTGCTCGAGGCCGGAGCATCATGAGACATAGTGCCGTGCTGGTGATCCATTTCACCCGGCATCATGGCACTCGTGGTGACCATGGCGTGCTCGGCGCCCGGCTTCACCGACAGCATCCTGGTGATGGAATAACTGGCCGGGTCCATTTCGACCAGCTTGTCGTCCATCATACAGGTCATGTAGGCCTTGGACCCGTCCGGCGTCACCCGCATACCGTGGGGCATGAGGCAGGTGTTGATCCGGGCGATTTCGCTCATCGTCGGCGTGTACACCACCGAGATGGACGAGGGTACCATGTCGCCATAGAGATTGAAATTGGCGACCCAGGCGTAATCCCCATCCGGCGAGAAACTGATAGTGGCCGGGAACCGAGAAAGCACCGCCTTCCCCAGCAGCGTATCGGGACCCACCTCAAACTTCCAGAGGGTGCCATTGGGCGTGCCGTGGGCCACACTCACGTACCAGTATTGTCCGTCCGGCGAGACGTTGAGGTTGTGGGGCCCGTCATTCTCCGACGGCCGCGGGTTGATCGGAATCACCCGCTCCACCCGGTTCCCGTCCGATCCGAAGTGCACCCGGCTCACGTTGTCCACCGCCTCGCTGGCGACGTAGACGGTAAGCGACGGGACCCCGCTCCCGGCCGCGGCCTGCAGCAGCAGACCGATCGTGAGTGCACCCAGCATAGATCCTCAG
>JBGPJS010000272.1:0-5807 GCA_041485505.1 Gemmatimonadota bacterium
AGCCTTGGCCTTTCGGGCAGACGCAGCCGGATTGGCGTACAGCGGGAATGCGAGATCATCTACGCTGAGCTCGCTGTAGCGGGCAGCAAGCTCCAGCGCCCCGAAAGCGTGGGACGAGGGGTCAAACGGGTGCTTGGGAGCGGCGCTCTTGAACGACGCCTTCTCGCCGGTGACGAAGAAGGAGCCGGTGACCTGCTGATGGCGTACGCTATTCTAGCACGCGTCACATGTACCCCTCTCGACGCAGCGTCTCCAAACCGCCCCCGTCCTCCTTGTCCTGGGCCCGGCCCGACCGCTCGGCCACATTCCGCAGCTTCCCCGAGCGAAGCTCGACGATGATGTCACCCGGGTTCCGCGATGGGGACGCGATCGGGTGGGTACAGGGTCCGCAGCCCAGCGAGCGATAGCGGGTACCCTCGCCCTGGTTATAGTAGAGTGCCACCGTTGGTATCCGCTCGCGCTCGATGTACTCCCAGATGTTGAGCTCGGTCCAGTCGAGCAGCGGGTGGATCCGCACATGGGTCCCTGGCGCGAACTCGGTCTTGTACTGATTCCAGAACTCCGGCGGCTGGTCGCCCACGTCCCACAGATTCTCCGCCGAGCGGGGGGAGAAGTAGCGCTCCTTGGAGCGGCTCCCCTCCTCGTCGGCCCGCACCCCGGCGATGATCCCGGTAAACGGCTCCCGGTTGGGATCGGGCTGGTACTTTCCGGTGGCATGGTCGTACCGGTAGCGCGTCCACTCGCCGCTCAGCGTATGGGTGAGCGCCTCGGTCTTGAGCAGCCGGCAGCAGGTCACCCGGTCGATCGCGCCATCGGGGAAAGTCCGCCGCTCATCCAGCGCCGCCCGGTTCTCCCCGTAGATCAGATTGAGACCCCACTCGGCCACCAGGCGGTCGCGATAGCGGATCATCTCCGGGATCTTGAAGGAGGTGTCGATGTGAATGAGCGGGAAGGGCACGTGCCCGAAGAAGGCCTTCCGAGCCAGCCACAGCAGCACCGTGCTGTCCTTCCCGATCGACCAGAGCATGCCAAGGTTCTTGAAGTTGGCATAGGCCTCGCGGAAGATGTGCACGCTCTTGGATTCCAGCTGGTCCAGATGGTCCATCGTCGGTCCCTTGAGAAATGGTAAGTCGCTACGAATGAGACTCGAGCCAGGCCAGCACCTGCTGGGCCGATTGCTCCGGTTTCACCTGCTCGGTCTCGATCGTCAACTCCGGTTGCGCCGGCGGCTCGTAGGGATCGTCCAACCCGGTGAAGTGCTTGACCTCCCCTTTTCGCGCCTTGGCATACAGCCCTTTCACGTCTCGCCGCTCACACTCCTCGAACGGGGTCGCGACGAAAATCTCGACGAAGTTCCGGCAGAGGCCGCGCACGAACCGCCGCGACTCCTCATACGGCGAGACCAGTGACGCCACCACCGTCACCCCGTGCCGCTCCAGCCGGCTCGCCAGGTACCCGACCCGCCGGATATGGGCGTCCCGCTCCGGCCGGGTAAACCCCGTGGCCGGAAAGATGTCGCGGATGGTATCGCCATCGAGATACTCCACCGCCTCCCCGCGGGCCTGCAGCCGCTCCACCACGATTTGCGCAATGGTGCTCTTGCCGGATCCGGAGAGACCGGTGAACCAGAGCACCCGCCCCACCCCGCTGGCGGTGTCCATCCCGGCATCGTCCCGGCCGATCACGAAGCCCAGGTTCCTGAGCTCCGGCTGATTGTACACCAGCGTCGAGGCCCGTCGGCCGTGGGCGGCCGAGTTCCGGAAGATGCAGTCCCCCGCGGCAACGTCCCACTCCATCGTGGGACCCAGCCGAGGGTAGATGTCGGCCTTCCCTTCCGCGACCCAGCAGAACTTGAGCGAGCTCCCCGCCGGTACCCGTTGGGCCACCGGAATGGTCTTAAGGTAGGCCTCCAGCTCGGCCGAGGGGTGCGACCGGCTTTCCGCCACCCGGAGTCCGTGTCCCGGGAGCGGAGCGCGGGAGACGATCCGCCTCGGCGCCCCACCGGCCTCGCGCTTCCAGGCCCCCAGCCCATCGCCCGCGTAGTAGAGGAGATCGAGCGCGGGCGCGTAGATCACGCCGAGCACCGGAACACCGTCCGCGATCAGTGCGATATTGACGGTGAATTCTCCGTTGCGCTGGATGAACTCCTTGGTCCCGTCCAGCGGATCCACCAGCCAGAATCGGTTCCAGTGCTTCCGGGTCTCGGGTTCCGGGATTTCACCCTCCTCCGAGATGATCGGAATGGTCGGGTCCCACTCACCGAGGGCCCGGACAATGATGTCATGAGCCGCGTGGTCGGCGGCGGTCACCGGTCCCTTGTCCCCCTTCTGGTGCACGGCAACGCCGGCGTGATAGTGCTCGAGGGTGGCCTGCCCCGCCTCCACCGCGAGGGCGGCCAGGCGCACCAGAGTGTCGGGCGATACACTCACGGCTGTCGGCGCGATGGACGCTGTCACCATGGGCGGAAGATGATCCCCTTGTCCTGCAGCAGGATCTTGATCCGGTCGACCCCTTCCGCCCCGGCCTCCTGGCCGGTGAGGAGAAGATCATAGGAGATGTCGGTGGTGACGTGATCGCCCACCCACACGGTCTCGATCCGGTCCGGCTCCACGCTGGTCTTGATCAGCTCGAGATCTTCCTGGGTCAACTCGGAGGCGGTCACGATGAGGATCACCCCGGAATCGAGCATGATGTTGGCGACCTCGGCCAGACGGCGCATGTGCTCGGTCCGGTTCTCCACCTTCCGTTCGATGTCGGCGTCGACGCCGTAGAGCACATTGCCGATCCCCAGGAAATAGACCACCTTGCCATCCTCGAAGAGCCGGGCCTCGAGGTCCTTGGCGAGGCTCTTACGATCCATCTCCTGATCACCGGTGAGCAGGAGCAGGGTGGCCTTCTGGTTGTATTTCTCCGCCCGGCGATCGGACGGAATGATGCTCGCCTCCCATTTGTAGTTCCGGAGCAGGACCTTGTCGCGGACACTGCTCTGCTTGTCCGGAAGGGCTTCCTTGACGATGCCGCCGCCCCGGATCTCGAAATCGTCCACGATCACGAATCGGCTGGTGGCCGCGATCTGGTCGGCCAGGTCGAACGCGAGCGCCCGGTTCAGCACCAGGGTGCACTCCGCCACGTCGTTGCGCCCGATCTGGATCTTGTCCGTGCTGGCGCTGAGATCGGACGCATCAATGACCCGGTGGAGCTCCTCCAGCCGGCAGGGGACCCGGGCGGCACCGATCTTGAGGATGTAGTCCCGCTTCTTGACCATCGGGGTCCGCCCCAGCCAGAACAGGCTGACCCGGAGCCGGGTGGTGACCTTGGGCCGGAGCTGGCCGGCCACCGTCGCCAGCTCGCCGCGGACGACATAGATCTGCTCCTGCAGGGTGAAGCCCGCGGCCTCCCCCGCCGCCGCCTGGCTCGCGGGGACGCGGTTGAACCCCTCGATGCTCTTGACCCGGCTCTTTTTCCCGGAGGGATAGAACACCACCTCATCGCCCACCTTGATCGTGCCGGTATCGATGGTGCCGGAAACGATCCGGCGGTCATCTCCCTGCTTGGTAAACTTGTAGACGTCCTGCACCGACATCCGGAACGGCTTGTGAATCGGCGGCGGTTCGGTGGTGAACTGATCCAGCATGTCGAGGACGGTGGGGCCCTGGTACCAGGACATCGCGGGCGCGTGGCGGGCGATGTTGTCCCCTTCCCGTCCCGCCACCGGAATGAAGGAGGCGGGGATGATCTGTATGTTCTGGAGGAACTCGCGATACTCCCGCTCGATCTGTTCGAAGACGGCGCGGTCGTAGCCCACCAGGTCCATTTTGTTCACCAGCACGGTGATCTGGCGGATGCCCAGCATGGACATCATGTATCCGTGGCGGCGGGAATTTTCCCGCACCCCTTCCTTGGCGTCGATGACGAGGAGGGCCGCCTCGGCCCGGGAAGCCCCGGTGACCATGTTCTTGAGGAATTCGATATGGCCCGGGGCATCGATGATGATGTAGTGTCGCTTCGGGGTCTTGAAGAAGACCCGGGCCGAGTCGATGGTGATCCCCTGGGCCTGTTCGTCCTTGAGGGCATCAAGCAGGAAGGCGTACTCGAACGGCTTGGCGGTCCGCTCGCAGAGCGCCTTGACCGCTTCCAGTTTGCCTTCCGGCAGCGAGTGGGTGTCGGCCAGGAGCCGCCCGATGATGGTGCTCTTGCCGTGATCGACGTGGCCGCCGATCACGATGTTCATCCGCTCCTGGAGCACAACCAAGCCGTCTCCGTCCCCGCCGGTCACCGAGGAGCGATCCGACTTCAGACCCGCTTCCATCTTCACGGTTTCGTTCCTCCATCGGCGTTCCGCAGCGAGTCCACTCGACTGCGCATCACCAGGATCATCGCCTGCCCCTCCGGCGTCCCGATGAGATCGTGCAGCGCGAATGGATCCTCATCGAGGTTGTACAGCTCCTCACGATTGCCCGGGCCAACGATGAACTCTCTTCCTTCCGAGATGATGGCGCGCATCGGCAGCCCATCCTCCTGCTTGAAATCCGCGAACAGGGCTCGGGGCGCTCGAGTCGCCGGCGGCACCCCTTGGTTCCAGAGCGGCGCCAGGGACCGACCCGGAATCGGGTGAGCCGTCCCTTCCCCCACAACGTCCAGAATCGTCGCCGCAAGATCCCGGAGGCTGACCGGGACATTCACCCGGTGATTCGCGGGCACGACCCCCGGGTATCGGAGCAGCAGGGGGACGTGGAGCACCTGGGGATAGAGGCTGTTACCGTGCTCGAACTTCTGGTGCTCGCCGAACTGTTCGCCGTGATCCGCCGTCACAATGACCAAGGTACGATCCAGGATGCCACGGTGATCGAGTTCTCCGAGCAGTGCCCCGATCTCCGCGTCGACATACGAGAGCGCACCCAGATAGGCGTTCCGCTCGGCCTGGATTTCTTCGGGCGGCATTGTCGACTTCTGGGCACGGGCCGCCGCCCGCGGTCCGAAAACCAGCAGGTTCGGGCGGAGGGCGTCGATCGGACCGAACCGGGTGGCGTAGGGCGGTGGAGCCTTATAAGGCTCGTGGGCATCGAAAAAGTTGGCGAAGGCGAAGAACGGCCGGTCGCCGATTTCGTCGAGCCACGAAAGTAATTCATGGTTGACCCGGTGAGCGTCCTTGCGGGTCATGAGGTCATACTTGCCGATCAGATTTCGCACGAAGATGGACTTCTCGAGCCGCGACCCCATGGAGCTGCTCTCGATGAACTCACCCGGGTCGGTCGTGAAGTCCCGGTAGTGAATGAAGCCCCGGCTCAAACCGTGCTCATGGCCGCAGTATCCAAGGTTCGCGACGAACCCGCCGGTGGCGAAGCCACGCGACGCCAGCACCTCCGCCAGGGTTGGAAAGGTCCCGTCCAGCGGAACCAGCCAGTCTGCAGACACCTGGTAAGGCCAGCGGCCGGTGAACATGCTGGAATGGGAAGGGAGGGTCCACGGGGCCGCGCTGAATGCCCGCTGGAACAGGGTTCCCTCCGGCACTCGGCTCATGAGGTGAGGGGTCGTCTCCTTGATGGAGTCGGCGAAGCTGAAGTCGGACCACCTCGCAGTATCGATTATCAGCAGGAGCACATTGGGTGTCTTCGTGGTTCTGACCGGAAGCGCCCTCATCCGCCGGCCTTCCGTGAGCCGGCGATGCAGGGTCGACTCGGCCCCCAGAACCACCACCAGCGCCGCCATCAGGGGTGCCCCCCGGCGGATCACCCGGAGCGCCCATTCCGGTCGCCGATCAATGAAGCGCCCCAATTGGTGGGCCAGCCCCACCGCGAGGAGCAGCG
>JBGPJS010000273.1:0-5754 GCA_041485505.1 Gemmatimonadota bacterium
ACGGGGAACGGGGAACAGGGAACAGGGAACGGGGAACGGGGAACGGGAACGGAGGACTCGCTATTGGCCGTTGGTCACTAGCCTCTAGCGCATAGCCCTGATGGAGGGGTTGACCGGGAGTGACGGACATCCGATGTATCAAGGGTGATCGCGACCCCAAGGCCCACGCGCTCGTTGCTGCTTTCGCTCAGGGGCTTTGGCCGTCCCAGCACCCCGGCGACCGTCGTAGTCCGGGCCCTGGGCCCGATCGACCGACTCCGGCGTGGCGGCGCCATCCTGGGGGCGGGCCTTGGGGCCGCCCTGGTGACGCTGCCGATACCGCTGGTGCATCTCTTCGTGCCCCCGGCGGGCCTGCTCCTCGGACTGGTGTTCGGGGTACGCCGCATGACCCAGCGGGAGATTTTCCAGAGCGCCGAGGCGGCCTGTCCCTTCTGTCACTCTTCTCAGCGGCTCGGGCTGGCCGGGAGCGCCTTTCGGTTACCGAGGAATGTCACCTGCTCCTCCTGTCTCCAGCCTCTCAGTCTGGAAGCCAATCTGACCTGAGCGACGAGAACCGGCCTCAGGACTCGGGGAGCCCCACTCGCCGGAGCAGTGCGTTGAAGCGTGGGTCACTGTGCAAGGGTAACAGGCCCTGCGCAAGCTTCAGGCTCAGGAGCGGTGAATGCTCCTCCGTGATGTATCGGTTCAGCCAATAGAAGGCCCGATCGGGGTCTCCCAATGCGGCATAGATGGCGGGGAGGAGAGTTGGGTCTGCCGGAAGCTTGTTCGTCTTCGCCACCTCGCCTTCGACTGCCGCCACCCGCCGAGCCGCCTCCTCTCGCTGGCCGGCCATCGCGAGAACCCGGATCAGCAGCAGAGGCGCGGTCTTGCCCGGGAACCGGGTGCCGGCCTCGAGGCTGGCGATCGCTTCCTCGAAGCGGCCGAGCGCCGTGTAAATCATGCCGAGCACCTCGTACGTAAGCGCGATCTCGCGATCGAGCTCCAGTCCCCGCTGGCCGTAGACCAGCGCTTCGTCGTACCGCCTTGCGAGCGTCAGGAGCTGGCAGGCCCGCGCGTTGATCGCCGGCGAGAGCACGTCCAGCTCGGCGGCACGTCGCATGGCGTCCACGGCTTCGTCCTTTCGGCCGACCGCGATCAGATACCAGGCGTACCAGAAGAGGGTCTGGAAGTGGTTCGGATTCAACTCCAGGGCGTGGCAGAATCGGCGGTCCGCCTCAGCCCAGTTCCAGCGGTAACAGAGAGCCACGCACCCCAGGGCACCGTGGGCATCCGGCAGCGACTCATCGAGGGCCAGTGCCGCCAGGGCCGACCGCTCCGCCTTCGGGTATATGTCGTCGAGGGGTCGGGCACCGAAGATGGCAAGCGTGTGATAGGCGTACGCTATCTCCGCATGAGCGTGGGCAAACCCGGGATCCAGCGCGATGGCCTGCTCGAAGAGGCGGATCGATTGCCAGAGCGATTCGCTGCTGCGCTGCTGAAAGAAGAACCGCCCCCGAAGGAAGAGCTGGTAGGCTTCGAGGTTGGCGGTAGGGGCTCGGATGGCGGCGGGCCGCGCTGACCGGGAGAGTCGGGGACCCACCGTGGCCACGATCGCCCGGGAGATCTCGTCCTGCACCTCGAAGACGTCCGCCAGATTCCTCTGATAGGTCTCGGACCAGAGCTGGTACCCGCTCGCGACATCCACCTATTGTGCGCCGTTCGGGAGCCGGTCCCCCACCTTGCGAACGCTCCCCTCCAGGACCGTCTTCACCCCCAGCCGCTCACCGACCTCCTTGATATCCCACTCCTTGCCCTTGAAAGCGAACGCGGAGGTTCGGGAGACCACCCGGAGGCCCGGAATCTTGGCGAGGGCGTTCATGACCTCCTCGGTCATTCCGTCGCTGAAGTACTCGCTGTCCGGGTCGGGGCTCAGGTGGGCGAAGGGGAGCACCGCGATCGAGGCCTCCTCGCGGAGGGCCGGCCGCATCGCGCCTGAGGTACCGCTCTGCAAAGCGCTCAACGCCGCGGAGAGCTCCGCCGCCGTGGCGAAGCGTTGGTCGGGGTCCCGGGCCATGGCGCGACCGACCAGGTCTTCCAGACCCGCCGGGAGGGTGGGCTGCACGGTGCGTAACGGCGCCGGCGTGTCCAGCAAGCGACTCACCATGATCGCCTGACTGGTCGGCCCGCTGAACGGTACCCGGCCCGTGAGGGCCTCGTAGAGCACGCATCCCAGGCTATACACATCGCTGCGGCCATCGAGGACCGGATTTCCCGCCACCTGCTCCGGGCTCATGTACATCGGCGAGCCCACGGCGGCGCCAACCTCGGTGATCTGGGCCCCGCCGGCCGCGTCGATGGCCCGGGCGATGCCGAAGTCGGCGACGACCGCATGGCCCGAGGAGAGCAGAATGTTCTCCGGCTTGATGTCCCGGTGGATGATACCCCGGCGGTGGGCATACTCCAGCGCGTCGGCCACCTCGCGGCCCAGCTTGAGGACATCCGCGACCGTCATGGCCCCCTTCGCCGCCAGGCGGTCGCGCAGCGATTCGCCCTCGATGAAGGGCATCACATAAAAGAGGAGCCCCTCGACCTCCCCCGAGTCATGGAGTGGCAGGATGTGGGGATGGGTGAGCCCCGCCGCGACTTCGATTTCCCGGAGGAACCGCGCGGTGCCAAGGAGAGCGGCGAGCCCCGGTCGCAGGACCTTGAGCGCGACCGGACGGCGATGCCGCAGGTCCTGCGCCAGATAGACGGTGGCCATCCCGCCATGCCCGAGCTCGCGCTCGATGGGATAGCGGTCCCCCAGATGACGGCGGAGACTCTCGAGGAGACTATCCACCGGCCGGGCTCCGGCCGGCGCGGTCCCGGAGCAGCGGGGTGACCTCCTGCAGGATACTCCGAGACCATTCGTCCTGGACCGCAAAGGCATCGGCCACTTCGCGCTCGAACCGAGCCGACCAGATCTGGCAACCGTCCGCGGGATCGATCAGCTGCACCGCCAGCCGCAGGCGGCCACTCGATTGCCGGACGCTCCCCTCCAGCAGAACATCCGCGCCCAGGCGCCGACCGATCTCCCGGGCATCGACATTGGCGTTGCGGAAGGAGGCCGCCGAGGTGCGGGACACCACCTTCACTCCGCCCAACCGGACCAGCGCACTCCGCAGCTCCTCGCCCACCCCCTCGGCGAAGGTCTCATTGGAAGGCTCGCCGCCGAGGTTCGAAAAGGGGAGCACCGCGACGGTCACCCCGCCGGCCGGGGAGGGGCCGGCGGCGGGAGGTGGTGCCGCTCCAGTTGGACCCTCCCGCAACCGCGCGGCCAGGGCCAGGACCGATGGGTTGGGAGCGGCGCCGAGCTCCTGCTCGAGAAGACTCTGGTAGGCGCGCGCCTGCTTGAGCGCCTCGGCCCGGTCGCCCGCCGCGGCGAGAGATGACATCAGGTGGATGGTGACTCGGGAGCTGAGCGGGTCGTGGTCCGCCAGGCGGCGCCACCACGCCGCTGCCTTCCGAGGATCTCCCTGGGAGACTGCACTGGCGGCGAGGCCCTCGAGGGCCTCGGCACAGCGGCGCGCGAGGGCAGAGCGTTCCAACTCCAGCCACCGCTCGAACTCCGGAGCCTCATCGAGGAAAAAGCCGTCGAGGAAGGGCCCGCCGTAGACTGTGACCGCCGGCTCCAGATCCCCCCGCTCCAGCGCGGCGTCGAATTCCGCGGCGTCGCTTGAGAACGCCGCGGGATTGAGGCGGAGATCGGTGGTACCGAGAAAGAGGGTCTCCGCCCGGAGATCCCGGCGGAGCGCATGGAGCAGCTGGCTCAGGCGATGCCGGGCCTTGGGGCCCGGGCTCTCGGGCCACAGGTAGACCACCAGGCGATCCCGGCTGAGGCCTCGCTCGCCGGCGCGGTCCAACAGGGCGAGGAGCGCGAGTCCCTGCCGCTGGGCCGCCGCGCCTACCAGCGGCCGACTACCGCCCTCCACCACGGGGCTACCCAGCGTCCTGAATCTCAACATTGACTGCCCGGGGTGTCTGACGTTTCTCTGATACCTGCCTGACGCGCTCGGGCTATTGTAGACCCCGTAACGAGGTACGGCAACCCTTTCGGAGGCTCCACCATGGCTACCCTGCTTTCCAATCGCCCCAAGGCGGCCGGCCCAGCCGTGACTTCGCCGCCACCCACCAGTCAGCGCCAGCTCGATGAGGCCATCGCTCGACTGCAGGAAGGGGCCCGCCGCTTTCTCAAACTCAGCCTCGATGAACGGGTGGCGCTGGCTCGCGCCATGCAGGCCGGGTACCTCGCCATAGCGGAAGACAGCGTACGAGCCGCTTGCCTGAACAAGGGGATTCCTCTCGGTACTCCGCTTGAAGGCGAGGAATGGACCCTGGGCCCCTGGTGCGTGGTCCGCCACCTGCGCCTGGTCCAGCAATCGCTCCTCGCGATCAAGCACACCGGCAACACCCGGGTCGGCAAGATCGGCCGGACTTTCGATGATCGCCTGGCGGTCCAGGTATTCCCGGCCAGCGGGGTCGATGGGATCCTATTCAACGGGGTCGGAGTGGATGTCCACTTGCAGCCGGGGATTACCGAAGAGGAATTCCACACCACGCGCGCCAGCTTCTACAAGGCCCCGGCCCAGAGCGGGCGAGTGGTGCTGGTGCTGGGCGCCGGGAACGTGGACGCGATCCCGTCCCAGGATGTGATCAGCAAGCTCTTCAATGAGGGAAAAGTCTGCCTGCTCAAGATGAATCCGGTCAACGCTTACCTCGGACCCTATCTGGAGATCGCCTTTGCCGCGGCGATCGCGCAGGGGTTCCTGGCCATCGTCTATGGAGGAGCGGCGGAGGGCGGGTATCTCACCAACCACCAGGGCATCGACGAGATCCATCTGACCGGCTCGGATCGGACCTTCGACCACATCGTCTGGGGCCCACCGGGAGCGGCGCAAGCGGCCCGCAAGGCCGCAGGCACACCCCTCATCAGTAAGCCGGTGACCGCGGAGCTGGGCAACATTTCACCAGTGCTGGTGGTCCCCGGTCCGTATAGCGATAAGCAGTTGGCCTATCAGGCCGAGGACGTGGCAGGGGGGGTCGCCTGCAACGCCTCGTTCAACTGCAACTCGGTCAAGATGATAGTCACCCCCAGAGGCTGGAAGCGACGGGAGGAGTTCCTCGGCGGCGTTGAAAAGGTTCTCACCGCGACGCCGGTGCGAAAGGCCTACTACCCTGGCGCGGCGGAGCGGTGGCACCAGCTGGTCGACGGACGCGCCAACGCGCGTCGCCTCGGGACGGCGGCGGCGGATAGCCTCCAGTGGACTCTGCTCCCCGATCTCGACCCCAACGATCGGAACGAGAAGGCTTTCGGGATGGAGCCCTTCTGCTCGATCGTGTCCGAGACGCAGGTCGGCAGCGATGATCCAGTCGAGTTCCTGGACCAGGCCGTGAGCTTTGCCAACGAGCGGCTATGGGGGACGCTCTCGGCCGGCCTGGTGGTCCATCCCCAATCGATGAAGGATCCCCGGATTGCCCAGGCGGTGGAGCGGGCCATCGGTCGGCTACGCTATGGCGCGGTGACGGTCAACGCCTGGAGCGGGTTGGTCTTCGGGTTCGGCACCGCCCCCTGGGGCGCCCACCCGAGCTCGACTCAGGCGGACATTCAGAGCGGCAGCGGGTGGGTACACAACACGCCGATGATCGAAGGAATCGAGAAGGCGGTGATGCGGTACCCGGTGACGATGAAACCGAAGCCCCCGTACTTCCCGAGCCACCGCACCGCGCTTACCCAGA